>NZ_CEEDEA010000028.1:0-53290 GCF_979253755.1 Methylobacterium sp. AC315 | reverse complement strand
TCGATCAGATCCGCAGACCCGCCTACCAGAGACAGACAGCCGATCGCCCGGCGCTTAAGCCGGCCAATCCCGCTGAACTGTCAGAAGATGCCTCAGCGCCCGGGCCACTTCCGCGGCCGGCGCCGATGAGCGGTGTATACGCAGCGCAATCCCCGCCGTCAACACCGGGTCGTGAGTTTTTGAGCGTCGGGCGCCCCCCCTCCCCTCCCCTCCCCCGGCGCCATGTCTCTCAAACAAGGCGCTGCTTGCTAGAAGGCGCTGCTTGGCCTTCCGTCCCTGGCGTGCGCGACGCCTCAATCTGGACATGCTACGCCCCGAGATGAGCAGCCCGTACATGAATGGGACGGGCGGCATGGCGATCGGCCCGGCCGTGGATCATCAGGCTGGCGGGAGGCCCATGCGCCGTCGTCTATCCGGGGCCTTCGAGTGAAGCGCGAGCGACTCAAGATCGGTGATGTTGCCGCCCTCGCCCCTGGCGTGGGGCGCGGCGTTCAGGCCCCCCTCGATCTCCTCGGCGCCGACGCGACCCAGATCGATCGCCGCGCGGTCAATTTGCGTTGGCTCTGCGCTAGCACGCTGACCGGTCTTACTGGTGCCGGCCTGATCGCCGCCGCGTTGCACGTATCCCTCCAGGGTGATGTCTCCTTCGCGGCGATCCCGGAGAAGGCCACCATCATGGCGCGCCCGCAGCCGAGCGAGAGCGGCGCCAACATCGCCCGCAAGGGCGACCGGCTCGTGCGCAACCTGATGATCGCCTCCGCCAAGCAGAGCTTTCGCGCGCCGGTCACCGTGCGGCTGGGGGACCGCGAGATCATCAAGGCCAAGGCCTTCGTGCGGATCACCGCCCCGCTGTCGATGACCACGGGCGTCTATGCCGGTGATCTGCCGCGCTTCGATCCGATGAAGTTCGTCTCCGACGAGCCCCTGGAGCGCGCGCCGGATGCCGCCGCCGACGCACCGGGCGCCGAGGTCACGGTGGTCAAGCGCGACCTCGCCGACGCCGCCATCGATCCGAATGCGCCGGCCCTGACCGACGACGACGTCACCGCCCAGGTCGAGGAGGAGCGGCGCATCGCGGCCGAGGCCGGGCGCCGGGCCGCCATCCCGATCGCCCCTCAGATCCTCTTGTCGCGCACGCTTCAGCAGGGCGCGGGCGGCGACGCGGAGGCCGCCGCCGCCAAAGACACCAACCCGTTCAAGGCGATCGAGGTGCTGGTCGTCCCCGAGAACGTCACCAAGGTCGCCAAGGTCGAGTTGAAGCCGAACGAGGCGCCGCTCGTGGAGGAGCGCGACGTCGCGTTCAAGCGGGGCGACACCCTGGAGACACTCCTGAAGGCCACCGGCATGGCCGGCGACGAGCAGATCCGCGCGATTGTCGCCGCGCTGGGCGGAAAGAGCCGCACCGGCGCCCTCACCGAAGGGCAGCAGATGCGGGTGCAGGTCGCCCCGGGCCCGCGTCCCGGCGATCCGCGCCAGGTCACCCGCGTGGTGCTGTACGGCGAGAGCGGCATCGAGGGCATCGCCGCGCTCAACGACCGCAACGCCTTCGTCTCGGTGACGCCCCCGACCGAGGACGCCCCGTCCGCCAAGTCGCAGCCTCAGGCCGAGGCCGGCGAGGACGAGGACGAGGATTCGGGCTCGGGGCCGCGCCTGTATCAGAGCCTCTACGAGACGGCCGCGCGCCACGACCTGCCGCGCGCCACGGTCGAGGACATCGTCCGGGTGTTCAGCTACGACCTCGACTTCCAGCGCCGCATCGCCAGCGGCGACGGGCTGGACGTGTTCTACACCTACGACGACGAGGCCTCCGCCGACCGGCCTGACCTGCTCTACGCGGCGCTGACGCTCGGCGGCGAGACCCGCAAGGTCTACCGCTTCCAGTCCCCGGACGACGGCACGATCGATTACCTCGACGACCAGGGGCGCTCCCTCAAGAAGTTCCTGCTGCGCAAGCCGATCCCGGACGGCATCATGCGCTCCGGCTTCGGCTACCGCCGCCATCCGATCCTTGGCTATGCCAAGCTGCATACTGGCGTGGACTGGGCGAACCCGATCGGGACGCCGATCGCCGCGGCGGGCAACGGCGTGGTGATCCGGGCCGAGATGACCTCGGGCTACGGCAACCGGGTCGAGATCCAGCACGTGAACGGCTACGTCACGACCTACAACCACATGTCGCGGTTCGGCCGGGGCGTGAAGGAGGGTGTCCGGGTCCGCCAGGGGCAGATCATCGGCTATCTCGGTTCCACCGGCCTCTCGACCGGGCCACACCTCCATTATGAGGTGATCATCAACGGCCACTTCGTCGACCCGATGAAGATTCGCGTGCCCCGCGGCCGCGAACTCGACGGGCGGATGCTGAGCGAGTTCAAGCGCCAGCGCGAGCAGATCGACGCGACCATGCTCAAATCGAAGAGCGCTACGGCGCTGGCGCAGCGCGACGCCGCCGTGCGCTGAATGAGCTGGACGCCCGTCATCCGAACCCGAGCCGCGCCCGGATCTGCTCGGGCGTGACCCCCGCAGCCCTCAGGTCGGCCAGGCTCTGCGAGGCGCGCGACTTGGCGAGCTTCTCTCCCCCGGGATCCAGGATCAGCCGATGGTGGCGGTAGCGCGGGACCGGTAAATCGAGCCGGTGCTGAAGCAGGACGTGCAGGTCGGTGGCCGCTTCCAGGTCCTGGCCGCGCACCACGTGGGTGATCCCCTCCTCCGCGTCGTCGTGAACGACGGCGAGGTGGTAGCTCGTCGGTACGTCCCGGCGGGCGATTACGGCGTCGCCCCAGCGCGCTGGATCGGCCTGGACCCATTGCGTGCCGGATCCGTCGAAGGTGGTGTAGCCCAGCCGGTCGCCGCCGCGGCGCAGGGCGGCTTCCATGTCGAGGCGCCAGGTATGCGGCGCGTTCCCGGCAAGACGCTCGGCCACGATCGCTGGATCGAGCCCGCGGCAGGTTCCCGGATAGAGCGGCGCTCCGTCGGGGTCGTGCGGGTGTCCGGCCTGGGCGGCGGCCTGCGCGCGGATCTGCCCGCGTGAGCAGAAGCAGGGATAGGCGAGGCCCCGGCCGATCAGGCCATCGAGCACCGCCCGGTAGGCGCCCATGTGCCGGGATTGGTGCCGCACCGGCTCCGGAAAGGTCAGGCCCAGCCAGGCGAGGTCGGCGACGATCGCCTCCACCAGCTCCGGCTTCGAGCGGACGGGATCGATGTCCTCGATCCGCAGGCGGCAGAGGCCGCCCATCCGCCGGGCGAGGTCGGCGTTGAGCAGGGCCGAATAGGCGTGGCCGAGGTGGAGCCGTCCGTTCGGGCTCGGCGCGAAGCGGAGGACCGGCGAGCCCGCCCTCACCCGTCGCGGTGACGCAGGCAGTGCGGGGTGCCGGTCTGGCAGGCGATGCCCGGAAGCGAGCAGGCCGGCCCCTCCGCGAGGCGCTGGCAGACCCGGCAGTCGTCGGTCCATTCCAGGCAGGCGGGGTCGTCGGCGACCGAACGTGCCGGCGCCGGGTGGCGGGCGGGCAGGAGCGCGCCGAGCAGGACCGTGGCGACCATGAGGATTGCGACGCCCCAGGCGGCGAGGGCGCCGCTGGATGAACGCGGGGCGGGCGGCGTGGTGGGCGCTGTCGACATGGTCGTCCTGTTGGCGCGGCCTGCGCCCTCCTGTCAACGCGGGTGTACCCCGGTCAGGCGGCCTGCGCGGTCCGGTCTTCCAACAGGCCCGGAAGCAGCTTCAGATTGAGCGGCTTGGCCAGGAAATCGTCGAAGCCGGCTTCGCGTGCAGCGATTTCGTCCTCGCGGCCGGCATTGGCCGTGAGGGCGACGAGATGCAACCGGGGACCCTCGCCCGCGGCTTCAGCAGCCCGGATGCAGCGGGCGGTCTCGTGGCCGTCGAGGCGCGGCATGCGGATGTCGATCAGGGCGAGATCGAACGGGCCGGCCTTCGCCAGCTGCTCCAGCGCCTCGACGCCGTCGACCGCATGGACGACTTCTGCGCCGAGGCGCTCCAGCGCACGCGTCGCCAGCAGGGCGTTGATCGGGTTGTCCTCGGCGAGTAGGATCCGCTGGCCGGTTCCCGTCCGGACCGGGGCCGGTGCCGGGATCGCGGCGGATTCGACCGTCGGCGGTGGGGCGAGCAGCCGCTCGAATAGCGAGCGGGCCCGGACCGGCTTGATCAGGTATCCGTCGAAGCCCGCCGCGCCGGGGGCCCCGAAGCCGCGGCGGTCGAAGGGGGACAGCAGGACCAGGCTGCAGCGCACCCCGCAGGCATGCGCGGCGTCGGCGATCTGGCGGACCGCCGCGTCGCCCAGGGCCCGGTCCGCCAACACCGCGTCGAAGGCAGCGCCCGACAGGGCGTCGAGGCCGTCGTCCAGGGTTCCGACGATCACCGTCGCGGCGCCCGCCCGGGACAGGCTGCGGGCGAGGTACGGCGCCTGGTAGGGCGAGTCGGCCACGATCAGGCAGCGCCGTCCCTCGAGCCGCGGCAGGGGAACCGGGTCGGCGCGCTCGGTCTCGGCGTCCGGCAGCGGCAGGACGACCTGGAAGGTCGAGCCGCGTCCCAGGCGCGAATCCGCCTCGATCCGTCCGTCCATGCCGGTGACCAAGCGGCGGGTGATGGCGAGGCCCAGACCGGTGCCTTCGTGGCTCCGGCTGGCGCTGCCGTCGCCCTGCTCGAACTCCTCGAACAGGACTGGCAAGCGCTCCTCCGGGATGCCGGGGCCCGTATCGGAGACGGCCAGGACTACCTCCCCTCCCCCACCCGGCATGCGGGCGAAAGTCAGGCTCACGCCGACGCCGCCGCGCTCCGTGAACTTGATGGCGTTGCCGGCGAGATTGATCAAAATCTGCCGGACGCGATCCGCATCGCCGACGAGCGCGCGGGGAAAATCCTCGGTGACGTCGAGGGCGATCTCGATGCCCTTGTCCTGGGCTCGCGGGGCCAGCAGCTCCACGACGCTCTCGGCCAGGGCCGGCAGGTCGAACGGCTCGGCCGCGAGGTCGAGGCGCCCGGCTTCGATCCGCGAGAAGTCGAGCACGCCGTCGATCAGCCCGAGCAGGGCCTGTCCGCTGGTGCGCACGGCCTCCACGTAGGTCCGCTGCTCCAGGTCGAGGGCGGTGCCGAGCACGAGGTCGGCCATTCCGAGGATGCCGTTCAGCGGCGTCCGCATCTCGTGGCTGACGGTGGCGAGGAAGCGCGACTTCGCCACGCTCGCAGCCTCGGCGCGTTCGAGGGCGGCGTCGCGGCTGCGCAGCGCCTCGACCCGGGCGGTGACGTCTCGCCCGGCCCGCAGCCAGTGCATCGCGTCGCCGTGTGCGACCGGCATCTCCACGAAGGCGAACCAGCGCACCTGCCCGTCCACCGAGCGGACCTGCGCCTCCATGCGGCGCACGCCGTCCTCCCCGACCTCGACGGCGTTCCGCTCCAGGATCTCCAGATCGATCTGCGCGCCGAGCAGGTCGATCGCCGGTCGGCCGAAGAGAAGGGCGTACGCGTCGTTGGCGTAGGTGATGCGGCCGCGGGCGTCGCGCTGGACGATCACCTCGGTGGTGGCCGCGACCAGGGCGCGGTAGCGGTCCTCGCTCTCGCTGATCCGCCAGATGCGGTCGTGCAGCCGCTCGGCCTCGGCCTCGTCCGGTCGCCCGCGCCGGGCGCGCCAATGGCCGAGCGCCAGGGCTGCCGCGATGAGCAGCGCCAGCACGAGCGCGATATCCTTGACGACCATGGATGCCTCCCCGGCTTCAGGCCGGCTCGGTGCAGGATCGCAGGTGAACCTGAAGGTCGCGTTGGGAAAAGCGCTTAACCGCCGGTTGCAGCATCCGCGGCGCCGCCCCGCAAAACATCGCCTTGGAGCGATCCGAATTCGGGCTCAAGAGTTGCTTGCCAGGACGATCCGTCCGGACGGAGACAGAATTGATGCCGGGTGAGCATTACGACGTGATCGTCGTTGGATCCGGCCCTGGCGGCGGGACGATGGCGTGGCGCCTGGCGCAGACCGGCAAGCGGATCCTCCTGATCGAGCGCGGCGACTATCTGCTGCGCGAGCCGCGCAACTGGGACAGCCAGGCGGTGATCGTCGACGGCTACTACCAGACCAAGGAGACCTGGTACTCCTCCGACGGCGCCAGCTTCCAGCCGGGCCTGCACTACTACGTCGGCGGCAATTCGAAATTCTACGGCTCGGTCCTGTTCCGGCTCCGGGAAAAGGACTTTTCGGACATCCGCCACGAGGACGGCATCGCACCCGCCTGGCCCGTCGGCTACGACGAGTTCGAGCCGCATTACCAGGCCGCCGAGGAGCTGTTCCACGTCCACGGCCAGCGCGGCGAGGATCCGACCGAGCCCTGGTCGCGCAAGCCCTACGCTCATCCGCCGGTGTCCCACGAGCCGCGGATCCAGCAGCTGTTCGACAACCTGAAGGATGCCGGGCATCACCCGTTCCACCTGCCGGTCGGCGTGCGGCTGGTGGAGAAGGACGGACGCGCGGTGTCGACCTCGCCCTGCATCAAGTGCGAATCCTTCGATGGTTTCCCTTGCCCGACCAACGGCAAGTCCGACGCGCAGACGATGGTGGTCGATCCGGCCCTGCGCGACTGCCCGAACCTGACGTTGCTCACGCGTACTTATGTCGAGCGCCTTGTCACCGACCCCAGCGGTCGTACCGTGACCGGCGTGGCCGGCACCCGCGACGACGCGCCGTTCGAGGCCTCCGCCGACCTCGTCGTCGTGGCCTGCGGGGCGCTCTCCTCGGCGCTGCTGCTGCTGCGCTCGGCCAGCGACCGGCACCCGGACGGCCTCGCCAACGGCTCCGGACAGGTCGGGCGCAACTACATGCGCCACAACAATTCGACGGTGCTGGCTATTTCGAAGGTGCCGAACCCGACCCGTTTCCAGAAGACGCTCGGTCTCAACGACTTCTACTTCGGCGACCCGGACCGGAAGGACGACTGGGACTTCCCGCTGGGCCACATCCAGATGGTCGGCAAGTCCGACGGCGCCCAGATCCACGGCGAGGGGCTGCCGGGCTTCCTGCAATGGTTTCCCAACAAGCCGTTCGACTGGATCGCGAAGCACTCCGTCGATTTCTGGTTGACCTCGGAGGACGTCCCGCTGGCCCAGAACCGGGTCTACTACAAGGATGGCAAGGTCCATCTCGACCTCACCGAGACCAACGTGGAGGCGCACAAGCGGCTGCGGCGCAAGCTGCATGAGATCTGCAGCTTCACCGACATGCACCCGCACCTGTTCGACCGTTCGCTCTACCTCGGCAAGAACATCCCGATCGGCGGCACCGCGCACCAGGCGGGGACTTTGCGGTTCGGGGACGACCCGGCGACCTCCGTGCTGGACCGGAACTGCAAGGCGCATGAACTCGACAACCTCTACGTCACCGACGCGAGCTTCTTCCCGTCGATCGGCGCAGTGAACCCGACGCTCACGATCATCGCCAACGCGCTGCGGGTGGCCGACCATCTGATCGAGCGGATGGGCGCCAGGAACGAGATCGCTCCGCCGCGCCTGTTCGACCACACCGAGCCGCGGGAGCCGGTGCCGGCGTGACGGCCGCGCTTTGCTATGGAGGGGACCCGACCTCGAACCGAGCGCAGCGCGCGTGGCCATTGACCATATCGACCTCAGCCGGATTGACCTGAACCTGCTCGTCGCCCTCGATGCGCTGCTCGACGAGCGCAGCGTCACCCGGGCGGCGGCGCGGATCGGCGTCGGCCAGTCGGCGATGAGTTCGAGCCTCGCCAGGCTGCGCCGCCTGTTCGACGACGAATTGCTCACGCGCGCGCCCGACGGGATGCGGCCGACGCCGCGGGCCCTGAAACTGGTCGAGCCGTTGCGGGCCACGTTGCGGCAGATCCAGGCCCTCGTCCACCGGGAGGAGCGGTTCGATCCGGCCACCGTCGAGCGCAGCTTCACGCTGAGCCTGCCCGACAGCGTCGAGGTCCTGATCGGGCCCCGGCTGATCGCGCAGCTGCGCCGGGACGCGCCGGGGATCCGGCTGCTGCTGCGTTCCGTCGAGCGGGCTCGCATCCTCGACGAGCTGGATGCCGACCGGGTCGATCTGGCCATCGGGTTCTTCACCGAGGGGCAACTGCATCACAAGCAGCGGCTGCTCTACCGCGACAGCTACGTGGTCCTGTTCAACGCCGACCTGATCGGGATCCAGCCGCCGATCGGGCTCGATGACTACCTGCGTTTCCCGCACGTCCTGACCTCGTTGCGGGAGACGGCCCACGGAGTCGTGGACGACGCGCTGGCGGCGCTGGGGCGCTCGCGCATCCTCGCGGTGACCACGCCGCGCTTCCTCGTGGTGCCGTTCATGGTCCGCGCCGCGCCGGTGATCGCCACCATGCACGCGAGGCTGGCGACTTCCTTCGCCAGCACGCTCTCCCTGGCGGTTAGCCCGGTGCCGGTGGCGCTCGACGAGGTGGTGGTGTCGATGCTGTGGCACGCCTCCTACGATCGCGATCCCGCCCATCGCTGGCTGCGCGATTTGCTGGTGCGCCTCGCCAACGAAGCCCCGACCTTCGGGATGCTGTGAGCGCGATTCCTTTTGGACTTCGGCTTCGTCCCGTAAGAATCGCGCGCGGCGCACCGGGTGCGCCGAACAGAGGCGGCGCGCGCCTTCAGAGGTCCATCACAGGCAAGGATCGTCGGCAGCCTCCAGCCGCCCGTCGGCGATCGCGGCGCGAAACAGGCGGAAATCCTCGGCGTTGCGCTCCGCATAAGAGGCTGCCCAGTCGGCCAGGGCCTCCCGCAGGTCCGGGTTCTTGCCGCGGCCGCAATAGCCGGCGATCGCCGCGGCGTCTCCGGTGCGGGCATGGGCCCGGGCCAGGAGAGCCCCGTAGGCGTAAGAGAAGGTCAGGAGCGACGGCCCGGACATGTCGGAGAGCGGGATCGCGCCCTTCAGGTTCTTCATCTGGCGCACGTAGAACGGACGGCCCTCGATGGTGGTCCAGCCGAGCAGCGGGTCGCCCACCGCTTGCAGCAGGCGCTGACCGTAGATGACCCGTTCGCCCTCGTGGCCCGCATAGGGCTCCGGCATCCCGGGCAGGTAGGGGCCGTGGGCCGGGCGAACCGCCTCCTTGACCTGCAGGAAGAGCGCGTCCCGATCGGAGTTCCCGCACAAGAGCGCCACATAGGCCCGCGTCCCGACGCTGCCGACCCCGACGACGCGATGGGCGACATCGATGACCTGATAGCGATCGAGCATGAATCGCCGCTCGCGCGGCAGGGTCTCGGCGTAGCGCTCCAGCCCCGAGACGACCTGCTGGCGGGTGGTCTCGTCGACCGGGGTCAGGATCGGCGCGTCGGTCCGGAAGCGCCAACCGCCGTCGATGCGCCGCTCGGCCATCTGGGCCAAGAGGCTGCGGTTGTTCTTGCGGCGGGCCTTCTCGACCGACCGGCGCACCACCGAACGGGCCTCCGGATCCATCCGGATCCCGCCGAGTTCAGCCAAATCCGCCCGGGTTGTTTGGTACCAGACCTCAAGGGAGCCCTGCGGCGCCAGGCGCCGCATCGTGCGCTGGTAGCCCGACACCGCGGCCATCACGGCGGCCCTGCGCGATTCGGCCGGCGTGCCGGCATCGGCCGTGGCGACCGTGATCCCGGCGCAGAGCCGCTTCAAATCCCATTCCCACGGGCCGACCGTGACCTCGTCGAAGTCGTTGAGGTCGAGGACGATGTCGCGCTGCGGGGTGCCGAACAGGCCGAAATTGTCGATATGGGCATCGCCGTTCATGACCACGTCGATGCCGCTGCGCGGACCGCGCGACAGGTCCCAGGCCATCACGTGGGCGGCGCCACGCAGGAACGCGAACGGGCTCGTCGCCATCCTGGCGACCCGCAGCGGGATCAGATGCGCCTGCCGACCCTCATGGGCCGCCGCGATCAGGCCGACCGGATCGGGGCGATCCGGCTCCGAGCGCAGGGCCGCGTGGTCCTGGTGCGGGACCTTCGCGCGCATCGCCTTGCCGGCCTGCCGGCGCTTGTCCCAGGGCTCGACGCCGGCCCGGAGATCGATCCGCGGGAAGTCCGCGAGCGGCGCCAGCACGACATCCTCGGTCGGTTCGTCGCCGGCCGGAAGCAACGTCGCGGCCCGCGTCTCGTCGTTTGGCACCTTGTCCATGATCCCCCGCCGAACCGAGTAGGCGACAACCTTGACCGTACTCGGTCGGTCCCAGACGGCCTCATTCACGTACACGATAGGATTGGCACCGCTCTGTGACCTTTCAGCCTCGGCGGCCCTTGACCACACTACAGGCCAGTCCTCTAACCGGTCGCCTATTCGAAGGGTGTCCGTCCCGATCCGAACCGTGCGAATCACCGGTCTGCAGACGGTGGATCGGGCGTGTGGATCGGGCCGGGCCGGACGGCGCCGTTGGGCGCCGCATCAGTGGGACATCACATGCCCAAGGGCTCAGATCTACTCGTTGCGGCCCTGGAGAACGAGGGCGTCGACCGCATCTTCGGCATTCCGGGCGAGGAGAACCTCGACGTCGTCGAGTCGCTCCGTACCTCCAAGATCGAGCTGGTGCTGACCCGTCACGAGCAGGCGGCGAGCTTTATGGCGGCGACGCACGGCCGTCTCACCGGCCGGCCGGGCGTGTGCCTCTCGACGCTGGGCCCGGGCGCCCTGAACTTCTCGACCGGCGCGGCCTACGCCCACCTCGGCGCGATGCCGATGATCATCATCACCGGCCAGAAGGGCATCCTGTCCTCCCGGCAGGCGAAGTTCCAGATCGTCGACGTGATCAGCTCGATGAAGCCGATCACCAAGATGGCCCGGCAGATCGTCTCGGCCTCCTCGATCCCGACGATCGTCCGCGACGCCTTCCGGGTCGCCACCGAGGAGCGTCCCGGGCCGGTGCTGCTGGAGCTGCCGGAGGACATCGCCGCCGAGCAGGCCGAGGCCTACGTCGTGCCGCCGCATCCGATCGACATCCCGGTCGCCCACCCGACCGCGATCGAGCGGGCCGCCGCCATGATCCTCGCGGCCAAGCGGCCGCTCGTCATGCTGGGGGCCGCCGCCAGCCGGCCGCGCGCCACGGGCGACCTCGGCGGCTTCGTCCGGCGCACCCAGATCCCGTTCTTCACCACCCAGATGGGCAAGGGCACGGTCGCCAGCGGCACCAGCCTCTACATGGGTACCGCGGCACTCTCCGAGCGCGACTACGTCCACGAGGCGATCGACAAGGCCGACCTGATCATCGCGATCGGCCACGACACGATCGAGAAGCCGCCCTTCTTCATGGGCCAGGCCGACCAGAAGGTGCTCCACATCGGCTACATGCCGGCCAACGTCGAGCAGGTCTACTATCCCGACGCGGAGGTGGTGGGCGACCTCGGGCCGACCCTGAAGCTCCTCGCCGACAAGCTGGAGGGCAAGCTGCCGAACGCCGGCGCCCTGCTGCACCTGCGCGAGCACATCCTCGACCACATCGCCGACCGGGCCGGCGAGGACCGCTTCCCGGTCACGCCCCAGCGGCTGGTGCGCGACGTCCGGCGGGTGATTCCGGAGGACGGGATCGTGTGCCTCGACAACGGCATGTACAAAATCTGGTTCGCCCGGAACTACCGCACCTACGTCGCCAACACGCTGCTGCTCGACAATGCGCTCGCCACCATGGGCGCGGGCCTGCCCTCCGCCATGATGGCGGCGATGCTCTACCCGAACCGCCGCGTCATGGCGGTGTGCGGCGATGGCGGCTTCATGATGAACAGCCAGGAATTGGAGACCGCGGTGCGGCTCAAGCTCAACCTGGTCGTGCTGATCCTCGACGACTCGGCCTACGGGATGATCCGCTGGAAGCAGGCGGTCGATAAGTTCGCCGACTACGGGATGACCTTCGGCAACCCGGATTTCGTCCTCTACGCGCAGGCCTACGGTGCCAAGGGCCACCGCGTGGAGGCCGTCAACGACCTGGTCCCGACCCTGGACCGGGCGTTTGCCGAAGGCGGCGTGCACCTGGTCGCGGTACCGATCGATTATTCGGAGAACACGCGTGTTCTCGTTGAGGAACTGCGCGAGAAGGTGAAGGATTTCGAGCCGGCCGAGTGATTCCGTCGCAGAATCGATCCCGGCACGACAACAGGGCAGCGCGATGAACCCGTTCACCTTCCAGACAACCCCGAACGTGTTGTTCGAGGCCGGCGCCGCGAAGAAACTTCCGGAGATCGTCGGCACCTTCGGGGCCAAGCGCGTATTGCTGGTCACCGACAAGGGCGTGCGCAAGGCCGGTCTGACCGAGGCCGCCGAGGCGGCGCTGGCGGCGGCCGGCATCGCCATCGACGTCTACGAGGACGTGGTCGCCGACCCGCCCTCCACGGTGATCGAGGCGGCGGCCAAGCGGGCCCGGGAACTCGGGACCGATCTCGTCCTGTCGATCGGCGGCGGCTCGGCGCTCGATACCGCCAAGCTGGTGGCCTATTTGGCGAAGTCCGATGAGCCGCTCGACTCGATCTACGGCGTCGGCCTGGCCAAGGGCGACCGGCTGCCGCTGATCCTGGTGCCGACCACCGCCGGGACAGGCTCCGAGGTCACGCCGATCTCAATCGTCACGACGCCGACCACCGAGAAGAAGGGCGTCGTCGCGCCGAAACTCCTGCCTGACTGGGCGGTACTCGATCCCGAGTTGACCCTGGGCCTGCCGGCCCACGTCACCGCGGCCACCGGCATCGACGCCATGGTCCACGCCATCGAGGCGTTCACCAGCAAGAACAAGAAGAACCCGATCTCGGATCAGCTCGCCAAGCAGGCCCTGGCCCTGCTCTCGGCGAACATCCGCACCGCCTGCTCGGACGGTCGCAACCTCGAAGCGCGCTCCGGCATGCTGCTCGGTTCGATGCTCGCCGGCATGGCCTTCGCCAACGCGCCGGTGGCGGCGGTGCACGCGCTGGCCTATCCGGTCGGCGCGATCTTCCACGTGCCGCACGGGCTCTCCAACGCCCTGGTGCTGATGGGGGTGATGCGCTTCAACCTGTCCCACGCGGAGGCGCTCTACGCCGAGCTGGCGCCGATCCTGGATCCGGCGGCGGCCGATCTCCCGCCGGCCGAGGCGGCCGCCCGCTTCGTCGAAAGCCTCGACGCGATCTGCCGCGACTGCAAGGTCCCGGCCTCGCTCGCGGAGGTCGGTGTCGCGCAGAAGGATCTGGAGCGGATGGCCACCGACGCGATGAAGCAGACGCGGCTCCTCGTGAACAATCCCCGCGAGGTCACCTACGACGACGCATACGCGATCTACAGCGAGGCGCTTGGCGAGGCGCGCCCAGCGGCCTGAAACGGCCCGACAACCGGCCCGCCAAGGAGGCCGGAGAACCGCGAGGAGGTGCGCCGTCATGGACCAGTTCGACGCGTTCAAGGCGATGGGCGAGTTCTGGACCCGTGCCGGCGCCGGCTTCTTCGCCCCCGGGGCCGCGCCGGGCTTCTCGTGGCCGACCCCGCCGCAGACCGATCTCTCCAGCCTCGCCACGGCGCAGAGTCATCTCGCCCAGGCCTTGGCTTCGGCGACCGCCCTGTCGCAGACTTTGACCACATCGCTGCAGGGGGGCGCCGGAGCGCCGGACCCGACCGCCGGAGCGGTGCTGGCGCGTATCTTCGATCCACAGGCCTGGCTCGGCGGCTCGGCCGAGTTCGACGCGGCTTTGACGCGGATGTCCGAGGGGCCCCAGCTCGCCGACCTGTGGCAGACCGAGCGGCGCTACGGCGCGCTGTTCACCGCCTGGGCGGCGTTGCGGCGGGCGCAGGCCGAGCACCAGGCCGTGATGCTGGAGGCCTGGACCCGGGCGGCCGGGACCTTCGCCAAGGAGGCCAATGACCGAGCCGAGCGCGGCGAGGGCTTCAGCTCCGCCCGCGAGATGATGACCCGCTGGACCGAGACCGCCAACGCGGTGCTGCTGGATGTCCAGCGCTCCGAGGCGTTCCTGGCCTCGCAGCGGGTGGTGCTGAAGGCATCGACCGACCTGCGGCTCGCCCAACAGGACCTCTCGGCCTTCCTGTCGGATTTCTACGGGCAGCCGACCCGGGCCGAACTGGACGACGTGCACAAGAGCCTGACCGAGCTGCGCCGGGAAGTCCGGGCCCTGCGCCGGGAGCGCCGGGAGGCTGCCCGGGCCCCCAGGGCCAACGGCACCGCCGCGCCGGCAACGGAGGACGCGCATGGCTGACAAGGGCATGGCTGACAAGGGCATGGGTGACGGTGGCATGGCCGGCGAAGGCATGGCCGACAAGGGGGGAGCGGACCGGGCCGCCCCGAAGGCTCCGACTACGCCGCTCCCGCTCAACCCCGCCGAGATGATGGCCGAGGTCGCCGAGCTCGGCCGCCGCATCAGTGCGGGTGCCAAGCTGTTCGCGGACGTGCGCGACGCCGACGTGCAGATCGCCACCACGCCCAAGGACCTGGTCTGGAGCCAGGACAAGGTCTCGCTCTACCGCTACCGGCCGCTTGCCGAGAGCAAGGGCCTGCCGCCGGTGCTGATCGTCTACGGTCTGATCGGCCGCTACACGATGGCCGATCTGCAGGAGGACCGCTCGCTGGTCCGCAACCTGCTCAATCTCGGCCTCGACCTCTACGTGGTCGATTGGGGCAATCCCGGCCGGGCCGACCGCTACGTCACCATCGACGACTACGTCGACGACTATCTGGCCGAATGCGTCGCCTTCATCGGCGAGGCCGCCGGCCGCGAGAGAATCAACCTGCTCGGGATTTGCGAGGGCGGCGTCTTCACCACCTGCTACGCGGCGCTCTACCCGGAGCGCGTCAACGCGATGGTGCTGACGATCACGCCGATCGACTTCCACGCCGACACCCGCGAGTCCCGGGCCGGCCACGGCTTCATCAACGTCTGGACCCGCTCCCTGTCGCCGGAAGACGTGGACCGCCTGATCGACGCGCAAGGCTCGCTGCCCGGGGCGTTCATGGGCTCGGTGTTCTCGATGATGACGCCGATGCGGACCATGACGAAGTACAACCTGGACTTGCTCGACGCCCTCGACGACAAGAAGAAGTTCCTGAACTTCCTGCGCATGGAGAAGTGGATCGCCGACCGGCCGGACCATCCCGGCGAGGCGGCCAAGCAGTGGCTCAAGGATCTCTACCAGGACAACAAGCTGGTCCAGAGCGCCTTCGTGCTCGGCGGCCGCACGGTCGATCTGAAGCGGATCGCCTGCCCGGTGCTGAACGTCTTCGCCCAGGACGACCACATCATCCCGCCGGCGACGTCGCAGGCGCTCAAGGACAAGATCGGCACCGACGACTACACCGAGCTCGGCCTACCCGGCGGCCATGTCGGCGTCTTCGTCGGCGGCAAGGCGCAGAAGTTGCTGGGCTCCGGCATCGCAGATTGGCTGGATGCGCGTGGGTAGGGTGATGCGCCGCGACAGGGGAGCTGCCGGGTGCACGTTCGTGGATGAGAGGCGCGCCGCTTATCCCCCTCCCCCCTCTGCGGGGGAGGGTACCCTGCGCAGCAGGAGGGGAGAGAGGCAGCGCGACAGTAGTGGATGGGGCTTCCGGCGCGACTTCTCTGGATACCGCGCTCCCTTCTCCCGACCTGGCCTGACGGCCGGCCCACCCTCCCCCGCAGTAGGGGGAGGGAAACCGCGCGGATCTCGCGCCATCTTGCGGGTTTGTATCGCCGGTCGATCCAAAGCTCTCCCTCATCCTGAGGTGCGGTCGCGCAGCGGCCGCCTCGAAGGAGCCCTCCAGAAATCGCTGCGATCCCTGGAGGGCTCCTTCGAGGCCCGGCGGTCTGCGGTCGCCGGGGACCTCAGGATGAGGGCGGTGGGTAGGATCGACCGGTCGAATGATCGCCGCGCTTGGCGCGGCGCTCTCAATTCCAGGCTCCGAGGATAACCGCATGGGCAGCCTGAAGAACAAGATCGTCAGCGCCGACGAGGCGCTCGCCATCCTGCAGGACGGCGACATGGTCGCGGTCTCGGGCTTCGTCGGCATCGGTACGCCGGATGAGCTGATCCTGGCTCTGGCCCGGCGGTTCGAGGCCGGCCAGGGCCCGCATGGGCTCGGGCTGATGTTCGCCGCCGCGCCCGGCGACGGCAAGGAGCGCGGCCTCAACCGGCTGGCGATCCCGGGGCTGGTGCGTCGCGTCGTCGGCGGTCACTGGGCGCTTGTGCCCAAGCTGGCGAAGATGGCGATCGACGGTGAGATCGAGGCCTACAACCTGCCGCTCGGGGTGGTCTCGCATCTCTACCGGGAGATCGCCGCGCATACGCCTGGCCACATCACCAAGGTCGGGCTGCGCACCTTCGTGGATCCGCGGCTCGAAGGCGGCAAGCTCAACGCCGTGACCCGCGAGGACCTGGTCAGCGTGGTCGAGCTCGGCGGCGAGTCCTGGCTGCACTACAAGGCCTTTCCGGTGAACATCGCGCTGATCCGCGGCACCACGGCGGATCCGGCCGGCAACATCACCATGGAGCGCGAGGCGCTCACCCTCGACAACCTCGCCGCCGCCATGGCGGCCAAGAACTCGGGCGGCTTCGTCATCGCCCAGGTCGAGCGCCTAGCCGAGGCCGGCTCGCTCGCGCCCCGCGAGGTGCAGGTACCCGGGGTGCTGGTCGATTGCGTGGTGCTGAGCCAGCCGGAGAACCACCGTCAGACCTACGGCACGCCCTACAACCACGCCTTCACGGGCCGCCAGCGCGTGCCGCTCGACCGGATCCCGCCGATCCCGCTCGATGCCCGCAAGGTCATCGCCCGGCGCTGCGCCTTCGAGCTGCCCCCCGGCGGCGTGGTCAATCTCGGCATCGGCATGCCCGAGGGGGTGGCGGCGGTCGCCGCCGAGGAGCGGGTGCTGAAATACCTGACGCTCACCGCCGAGCCCGGAGTGATCGGCGGCTTGCCGCAGGGCGGGCTCGATTTCGGCGCCGCCCTCAACCCGGCGGCGGTGCTGCACCAGAACCAGCAATTCGACTTCTACGACGGCGGCGGCCTCGACCTCGCCTGCCTGGGGCTCGCGCAATGCGACGCCGAGGGCAACGTCAACGTCAGCCGCTTCGGCAAGCGGCTCGCCGGCGCCGGCGGCTTCATCAACATCTCGCAGAACGCCAAGAGCCTGGTGTTCGCCGGCACCTTCACGGCCGACGGGCTGGAGGTGGTCGTCGAGGGCGACTGCATCCGGATCGTCACCGAGGGACGCTCCCGGAAGTTCATCGCCGCCGTGGAGCAGGTGACCTTCTCGGGCGCTTACGCGGCCGAGCGTGGCCAGCCGGTGCTCTACGTGACCGAGCGCTGCGTGTTCCGCCGGACCAAGGCCGGCATGGAGCTGGCCGAGGTCGCCCCGGGAATCGACATCGCGCGGGACATCCTCGGGCAGATGGGGTTCACGCCGATCGTGCAGGACCCGAAACCCATGGATCCGCGGCTGTTCCGCGACGCCGTCATGGGGCTGGAGCCATGGCTCCTCGGACTCTCCCTGTCGGAGCGGATCAGCTACGACCGGGAACGCAACATTCTGTTCTCGAACCTCGAAGGCTTCCAGGTCAGGACTATCGACGACGTCGAACTGGTGCGCCGCGAATACGAGCGCGCCTGCCAGGAAATCGGTCGCAAGGTCCACCTGATCGCCAATTACGATGGATTCGAGATCGACCCGACAGTGAGCGATGCCTATTTCTCGGCGATCGCTTATCTGGAGAACCGGTACTACGAGACTGCTTCGCGCTACACGACGAGCGCGTTCTTGCGATTAAAACTCGGTGCCTCGTTGGCGAGCCGCGATCTGGCTCCGCATGTCTTCGAGACAAAAGCCGAGGCGCAGGCGAGGAATACGGCCCAGAGCGTGCCCCTCAAGCCGCGGACGGATCTGTCTCAGCCGGACAGGCCGCAGCCGCCGAAGGAACCGTTGAATGCCTGAGTCCGACACTTTCACCCTGAAGGACCGGAGCCTCCTGGTCGAATCCTGCCTGATCGGCGGGGAATGGTCGAAGGCCGGGTCCGGAACGATCGACGTCACCAACCCGGCCACCGGCGCGGTGATCGCCCGGGTGCCGAACGCCGGCGCCGACGAGACCCGCCGGG
The DNA here is from genome assembly GCF_979253755.1 of Methylobacterium sp. AC315. Taxonomy (NCBI): domain Bacteria; kingdom Pseudomonadati; phylum Pseudomonadota; class Alphaproteobacteria; order Hyphomicrobiales; family Methylobacteriaceae; genus Methylobacterium; species Methylobacterium sp. AC315. The sequence goes on along the minus strand of NZ_CEEDEA010000028.1, from coordinate 35,269 downwards.
CGATCCAGTCCGCCCACGCGGCCTATCCGGCCTGGCGCGCGAAGACCGCCAACGAGCGCGCCGTGCTGCTGCGCAAGCTCGCCGCCCTGGTCACCGAGAACCAGGAGGATCTGGCGCAGATCCTCACCGCCGAGCAGGGCAAGTCGCTGACCGAATCCCGCGGCGAGGTCGCGATGTCGGCGGCCTACGTGCTGTGGTTCGCCGAGGAGGCGCGGCGCGTCTACGGCGACGTGATCCCCTCCCCCTGGGGTGACCGCAAGATCCTGGTCACCAAGGAGCCGGTGGGCGTGGTCGCGGCCATCACCCCGTGGAACTTCCCGTCCTCGATGATCGCCCGCAAGATCGCCCCGGCGCTGGCCGCCGGCTGCCCGATCGTGATCAAGCCGGCCTCGCAGACCCCGCTCTCGGGCCTCGCCTGGGGTGTGCTGTGCGAGAAGGCCGGCTTCCCGGCCGGGACCGTCAGCATCCTCACTGGCTCGGCCCGGGCCATTGGCGGTGAGATGACCGGCAACCCGCTGGTCAAGAAGATCACGTTCACCGGCTCCACAGAGGTCGGCAAGGTGCTGCTCGAGCAGGCTTCTCACACGGTGAAGAAGGTCTCGATGGAGTTGGGCGGCAACGCGCCGTTCATCGTGTTCGACGACGCCGACCTCGACCGGGCCGTGGCTGGCGCGATGCTCGCCAAGTACCGCAACTCCGGCCAGACCTGCATCTGCACCAACCGCTTCCTGGTGCAGGACGGGATCTACGACGCCTTCGCGGACAAGATGGCCGAGGCCGCCAACCGCCTGAAGGTCGGCAACGGCATCGAGGAGGGCGTCGCCCAGGGGCCGCTGATCGACATGGCCGCGGTGGAGAAGACCGAGGCCCATATCCGCGACGCCGTCGAGAAGGGCGGCCGGGTGGTCGCGGGCGGGCATCGCCACGCGTTGGGCGGCCAGTTCTTCGAGCCGACCGTGATCACCGGCGCGACCCCAGACATGGCGGTGGCCCGGGAGGAGACGTTCGGGCCGCTGGCGCCGCTGTTCCGGTTCCGCGACGAGGCGGAGGCGATCCGCATGGCCAACGACACCGAGTTCGGCTTGGCCTGCTACTTCTACACCCGCGACCTCGGCCGCACCTTCCGGGTCGCCGAGGCGCTGGAATACGGCATGGTCGGGATCAACGAGGGCATCATCACCACCGAGGTGGCGCCCTTCGGCGGCGTGAAGGAATCCGGCCTGGGCCGCGAGGGCTCCTACCAGGGCATCGAGGATTACCTAAACACCAAGTATCTCTGCGTCGGCGGCCTCGGCGCGTGAATTCGTTGGACCGGATGGCACGCGCCGCGCGCCATCCGGTCTCGCGCGCGGGAATCGCTACTCCGCGTCAGGGCGCGGACGCGTAATGCTCCCGCTCGTCGTCGCTGATGGGCCGGATGACCCGGCACGGATTTCCGGCGGCCAGGACCCCGTCCGGCACGTCGCGCGTGACCACGCTGCCGGCGCCGATCACCGTGCGGGACCCGATGGTGACGCCCGGCAGGATCAGGGCGCCACCACCGACCCAGACGTCCGACCCGATGTCGACCGGCTTCCCGAATTCCTGGACCCGGCGCAGGGCCGCGTTGAACGGGTGCAGGGGCGTGAGGATCTGAACGGATGGGCCGAACAGCGTGAAGCTTCCGATCCGCACCCGGCAGACATCGAGGATCACGCAGTTGAAGTTAAAGAACACCCGCTCGCCGAGCTCGATGTTCGAGCCGTAATCGCAGAAGAACGGCGGCTGCATCCAGACCGTATCGCCGCCGGCCGCGAAGATCTGCTGGCACAGGTCCCGGCGGTGATCCGCGTCGGCCTCGCCTGACGCGTTGAGCAACTGGCAGAGATCCCGGGCCCGGATGCGGCCCGCGACCAGTTCGGGATCGAGGGCGTCGTAGAGTTCCCCCGCCAGCATCTTGTCCCGCTCGGTCCGCATCGGCATCCTCCCCGTTCAAGCTCCGCAGCGATGCGGGCTCGGTCCCGGCCAGCCCTTCCGGTCCGGTCCAACGATGCGTACATATGTACGCATCGGACGCGAATGCCAATTCCCGCCCGTCCGGGAATCTTGCCAACGAATCTCGCCCAGAAATTTCGTCCAGGGATCTCGTCTGGAAATCGCGTGCAGGAGCCCCGCGTGCCCTCGTCCCAGCGCCGTTACGACCCGGACCGCCGCGCCCGCATCGTGCAGGCGACCCTCGACGTCATCGCCGAGCACGGCGTCGCCGGGACGACGCATCGCCGGGTCGCGGCGGCGGCCGACGTGCCGCTCGGCTCGATGACCTACCACTTCACCGGCCTGGTCGAACTGTTGACCGAGGCGTTCACCCTTCTGGCCGACACGGTCTCGGCGCGCTTCACCGAGCGGCTGGCCGAGGCCGCGGATCGCCATGAGGCCTGCGAGGCCGTGGTCGACCTCATCGTGGACGACAGCTGGGCGAGCCCGCGGACCATGCTGCTGAGCTACGAGCTTTACGCCTTCGCCGCCCGCAACCCGCCGCTGCGCCGCGTCATGCAGGATTGGATGGAGAAGAGCCGTGCGGCACTCCGGCAACATTTCTCGGCCGACGTGGCCAAGGCCCTGGATGCCTTGATCGAGGGCTTGTCGATTCACCGCTCGGTGGATCCGGAGCCGATGGATCGCGCCGATGTCCGCGCTCTGGTCGAACGCGTCGCCTCCTGAGGACGATGCGCCCGGCCCGGCGCCATCGCGTTACGTCCGGGTGCCTGTCGCGGCTTTTACGCGGCGCGCATCCCCGGCGGCTCCCTGCCGCAAAGCCGGCTTCGACGGCGGAATGCGCGGTGTCAGGCCGGTTGCGTGTTGTGAATCTGGTCGAAATCCAGTGATGCCGTGTCGATCACGATCTGTGTCCGGCTGATCACTTCGAGCTTGCGCAGGATCTCCGAGACATGGGCCTTCACGGTGGAATCGCCGACGTGAAGCTCATGGGCGATCTGCTTGTTCAACTTGCCCTGGCGGATCATCATCAGCACCCGCAATTGCTGCGGCGTGAGCCGGGCCACACGCTCGGCCAGGGGGGCCTTCTTGGCATGCGGCGACGGCGCGCTCGCCTCTGCGAAGCCGGGGGGCAGGAACAATGCGCCGCTCATCACCTCGGTGATCGCCCGGGTCAGGGTGCTCTTGTCCATCGCCTTGGGCACGAAGCCGGCGGCTCCGTGCTGCAGGGCCTCGCGGACGATGCGCGGGTCCTCGTGGCCCGACACGATCAGGATCGGGATGCGCGGGAAGCGGGCCCGGACCGTGATCAGGCCGTCGAAGCCGGTGACCCCCCGCATGGACAGGTCGAGGAGCGTCAGGTCGATGCCGCGGTTCTCGGCCAGCACCGCGCAGGCGGCCTCGATCCCGTCGGCCTCGTGCAGGACGGCATCCGGATGGGCGAGGCGGATCGTGGCCGCCAGGGCGTCACGGAACAGCGGATGGTCGTCGACGATCAGGAGTTGCACGGTCGAAGCGGTTCCTCGCTCGAGATCCGCATGCGGGACCCTTGGGACATCGGAAACCTGATCGATGCGGCGCCGGGGCGCAAGCGGCCGAGGAGGAGGCCGCTCACCGCCGCCGATCCGGGCGGCGCGGCGCGGTTTCACCGGTAAGGCCTGGTCAGGGCGACCCGATCGATCTCGGCGCTGGTCTGTGCGCGACGGGGCCGGGATGAACGCAATCTGGCTGCCGAGCTCAGCCGGTCGGGCGGATCCGGGAACCGGTCCGCCAAGCTGCGCGGCGCGCCGGCACTCGGCGCGCCGTCGACCTTCATGTGCGCAATCTCACGCCCGCGGAACGCGGCTCGCTTGACCCTTTACATGATCATCGTCATGTTTGTGATACATGATGATGATCATGTAAAGGTTAAGGATCGAGCCCATGTCCAGCAAGCCTGCCATCCTGATCACCGGTGCCTCGTCGGGCATCGGTGCGGTCTATGCCGACCGCTTCGCCCATCGCGGCCACGATCTCGTTCTGGTCGCCCGGGACGCCGACCGCCTGGGGGCGCTGGCCGAGCGCCTGCGCCGGGAGGCCGGCGTCGCGGTCGACATCCTCCCGGCTGACCTGACCCGTCCGGCCGACCTCGCCGCCGTCGAGACCCGCCTGCGCACGGATGCCCGGATCGGCGTGCTGGTGAACAATGCCGGCGCGGCGCTCACCGGCAGCTTCGTCGGCCAGGATCCCGAGCAAGTCGCGGCGCTGATCGCCCTCAATACAACCGCTCCGGCACGCCTCGCCGCTGCGGTCGCCCCGCGCTTCGCCGAGGCCGGTGAAGGCGCCATCATCAATATCGGTTCGGTGGTCGGCTTCGTCCTGGAATTCGGAATGGCGGTCTACGGCGCCACCAAGGCCTTCGTGCAGTATCTCAGCGCAGCGCTCCACGCCGAGCTCGGGCCGAAGGGCGTCTACGTCCAGGCGGTCCTGCCGGCGGCGACCCGCACCGAGATCTGGGAGCGCGCCGGACTCGACGTGAACAGCCTACCGGCCGTGATGGAGACGGGCGCCCTGGTGGACGCCGCCCTGGTCGGCTTCGACCTCCGTGAGCCGGTGACGATCCCGCCCCTGCCCGACGCCGCGCAGTGGGACGCGTATGATCGGGCGCGGACCGCGATGATCCCGAATCTCGGCCAGGTCCAACCCGCGGAGCGCTACCGGGCCGCGGGCTGACATCCGGGGCGAATCGCCAGGACGTACCAGGGAACGCCCTGGCGCGGCGCATGCGTGCCCGTCCGTCGGTGCTATGACCACCCGGTGCCGACGGGAGAACGGGCGTGACGCAGGGGACCGAGCCGTATTGTCCGACGCAGACGTGGGAGACCCTAAGGCCCGAGGCCGCCGGGCTCGATGCCGCGGCCCTGGCCGAGGCGATCGCCTATGCCGAGGCGAACGAGAGCCCTTGGCCGCGCAGCCTCTACTACCCGGACGGACGCTATGTCGGCCTGGTCGAGTGGAACGAGCGCGGGTCCTGGAGCGACATCGGCGGGCCGGTGCGACCGCGGGGCGGCCCGGCCGGCGTGATCCTGAAGGGCGGCCGACGCGTGGCCGCCTGGGGCGATACACGGCGACCCGACATGACCTTCTCTATCGCGAAGAGTTATCTGGCCGTCCTGGCCGGGCTCGCGCACGATGACGGGCTGATCCCGGACGTGGATGCGCCTGTTCGGGACAGCGTCCCGGATCCTCTCCTCGAGGGTCCGCGGAACGGCGCGATCACCTGGCGGCACCTGCTGCAGCAATCGAGCGAGTGGCAGGGCACGCTGTTCGGCAAGTCCGACCAGGTCGATCATTTCCGCCAGATCGGTCCCGGGGCGGACAACAGCCGCAAGGGCGAGCGTCGCGCGCTCCAGGCCCCGGGCAGCCATTACGAATACAACGACGTGCGGGTCAACCTGCTGGCGTATTGCCTGATGCGCCGCTTCGGCCGCGCGTTGCCGGAGGTGCTGCGCACGCGGATCTTCGAGCCGATCGGAGCGTCCCACGATTGGGCGTGGCACGGCTACGACAACGCCTGGGTCGAGATCGATGGGGCCCGGATCCAGTCGGTGCCCGGTGGCGGCCATTGGGGTGGTGGCCTGTTCATCGGCGCGGACGACCATGCGCGCTTCGGGCTCCTGATCGCCCACGGCGGCGTCTGGGCCGGACGCCGGCTCCTGTCGGAGCGGTGGATCCGCGCGATGCTGACCCCGTCGCCGACGCTCGCGAATTACGGCTACCTGTGGTGGCTGAACCGCGGTCCGACCGCCAAGCCCGAACTGCCGGAGTCCGCGTTCAGTGCGCTCGGGGCCGGCAACAACGTGATCTGGGTCGATCCGGACCACGACCACGTCGCCGTCCTGCGCTGGATCGACAAGGCGGCCCTCGATGGATTCCTGCGGCGGCTGGTCGGTGCGGTGCGCAGCTAAGGCGTCGCCGGCTGGCGCTGTCGATCGATGGTGCCCTCGGCCCGGACGAAATCCTGGAAGGCCCGGAGCACCGGCCGCATCAGACGGCGGTTCGGATAGTAGAGGAAGAAGCCCGGAAAGCGCGGGCACCAATCCGCGAGCACGCGGACCAGCCGGCCGGAGGCGAGGTCGTCCGTCACCTGCGCCTCGAACACGTAGGCGAGCCCGGCGCCCATCCGCGCTGCCTCCGCGATCAGCCCCATGTCGTCCAGGATCAGGCTTCCGGAGACCGAGACGGTCACGGCCGCGCCGTCCTTCTCGAGATCCCAGCGGAACAGGGCGCCGCCGGCGAACATGCAGCAGCGTCGACTCGGTTCCGAACTCTCCGTCTCAGCCCTCGGCCTGGGCTGCATGGGCATGAGCTTCGGCTATGGCGGCCAGCCGGAGGCGGAGGCCGTCGTCACGCTGCGCCGGGCGGTCGATCTCGGCGTCAGCTTCTTCGATACCGCCGAGATGTACGGGCCGTTCGAGAACGAGACGCTGGTCGGGAAGGCCCTGGCGCCGGTGCGTGACCAGGTGGTCATCGCCACCAAGTTCGGCTTCAAGATCGCCGAGACCGGAGAGGGCCGGGACCGGATCGTCGGCCTCGACAGCCGGCCCGAGCATGTCCGCGCGGTCTGCGACGCCTCGCTGCAGCGCCTCGGCGTCGAGGTGATCGACCTATTCTACCAGCACCGGGTCGATCCCGCGGTGCCGATCGAGGACACCGTCGGCGCGATGGCCGATCTCGTGCGCGCCGGGAAGGTGCGCGCGCTGGGCCTGTCCGAGGCCGGCGCGGCCACGATCCGGCGCGCCCACGCGGTCCATCCGATTGCCGCTTTGCAGAGCGAGTATTCCCTGTGGTGCCGTGAGCCGGAGGCCGCGGTGCTGCCGACTTGCGCCGAACTCGGTATCGGCTTCGTGCCCTACAGCCCGCTGGGTCGTGGGCTCCTGACCGGCGCCATTCGGGCCCTCGATGGCCTCGGAGCCGACGATTTCCGCCGCACCCTGCCGCGCTTCGAGGCCGAGAACCTGGCGGCCAACCAGGCTCTGCTCGATGCGCTGGCCGCCATGGCGGCCGACAAGGGCGTCACGCCCGCTCAGCTCGCCCTGGCCTGGGTGCTCCACCGGGGCGGCGGCATCGTGCCGATCCCGGGTGCCCGCAAGATCCGGCACCTCGAAGAGAACGCCGCCGCCGCGGAGATCACGCTGAGCGTGGACGACCTCAGCGCGATCGACGCGGCGATGCCGCCGGAGGCAGTCAGCGGCCGCCGCTACACCGACGCCGCGCTGGCGCTTGTGGAGGGGTGATCGCGGCCCGGGAGAAGACGCCTCAGGCCGCCATCGCCGAGACCGTCTCGGCGATGGCGCGCGCCCGGGGGACGAGGCTCGCCACCTCCAGATATTCCTCGGGCGAGTGCGCCTTGCCGCCGACCGGCCCGACCGCGCACAGCGTCGGGCACCCGACGCTCGCGGTGAAGCCGGAATCGGCGCAGCCGCCGGCGAACTCGCCCTCGATCCGGACTCCATGCTGCGCGCTGACCTGCGCGTAGGTCTCGAACAGCGCGCGCGAGGCCTCGTCCTGCACCAGGGGCAGGAACTCGCCCTTGATGGTCAGCTGCGCCCGGGTATCCGGCACGGTCGCACCGTCCACTATCGCGGCGATCCGGCCCATGGCCGCGTCCCGGTCCGCCGGGGTGACGTAGCGCAGGTCGATCTCGCAGGTCGCCCGGGGCGCCACGGTGTTTACCGACTGGCCGCCCGAGACCAGCCCGACATTCACCGTGATGCCACGGTCGAGATCGGTGATCGCGTGGAGCGCGGTAATCTTGTGGGCGAGCTCGCCGATGGCGCTGCGCCCGTCGGCGTAGTTGCCGCCGGAATGGGCAGCCTTGCCGTGGACCTCCATGTGCATGAACACACCGCCCTTGCGGCCGGTGACGACGTTCCCGGACGGTCGGCCAGGCTCGGCGTTGAGCACCGCGCGGGCGCCGCGGGCGGTCTCCTCGATGATCGGCCGGCAGGCCGGCGAGCCGATCTCCTCGTCGCTCGTGAACAGGCCTACCAGCGGCACCGGCGCGCCACCGGCCTGCTGGTAGGCCGCCAGCACGAAGGCGTTCATGACCAGCCCGGCCTTCATGTCGGCGACGCCCGGCCCGTAGGCGCGGCCCTCCGTGATCCGGAACGGCCGGTGGGCGACCTCGCCCTTCGGGAAGACCGTGTCGCGGTGGCCCATCAGCACGACCGGCCGGTTCGCGCCGCCGGATCCGGCGACCTGCGCCTTCAGCGCGTCGCCGTAATCCTCCACCGGGATGGTGGTGACCGAGACGCCGTGCTCGGCCAGGAAGAACGCGATGCGGGCGCCGACCGCGTCGACCCCGGCCTTGTCGTAGGAGCCGGAATCGATGTTCACCAGCTCCTCGAGCAGGGCCAGCATGGCGCCCTCCTGTCCTTCGAGCCAGCGGATCGCGGCGGCGTCTCTCTCGGTCATCGGGGTCCCTGTTGGTCGGTGCGGCTACTCCACGGTGACCGACTTGGCGAGGTTCCGGGGCTGGTCGACGTCTTTCCCCATGAACACCGCGGTGTGGTAGGCCACCAGCTGGATCGGCACCGCGTACACGATCGGTGCCACCGTGGGGTCGAGGTCCGGCATGGTCACGGTGGCCATGGTGTCGAGCCCGTGCTCGGCCGCGCCCTTGGCGTCGCCGATCAGCACGATCCGCCCGCCCCGGGCGGCGACCTCCTGCATGTTCGACACCGTCTTCTCGAACACCGCGTCGTGGGGCGCGATCACGATCACCGGCACGCTCTCGTCGATCAGCGCGATCGGACCGTGCTTCAGCTCGCCCGCCGCGTAGCCCTCGGCGTGGATGTAGCTGATCTCCTTCAGCTTCAGCGCGCCCTCCAGCGCCATCGGGTAGCTGGTGCCGCGGCCGAGATAAAGCACGTCCCGCGCTTTCGCGACGTCCCGGGCCAGGAGCTCGATCTCCGATTCGCGGGTCAGCGCCTCCGCCATCAGGCCCGGCGCCTTGATCAGAGCGTCCACCAGCCGGCGCTCCCCGGCCTCATCCAGCGTGCCCCGCGCCCGGCCGGCCGCGATGGCCAGGCACAGCAGCACGGTGAGCTGGCACGAGAACGCCTTGGTCGAGGCGACGCCGATCTCGGGGCCAGCGAGCGTCGGCATCACCACGGAGGATTCCCGCGCGATGGTCGAGGTCGGCACGTTGACCACGCTGAGCGTGTGCTGGCCCTGGCTCTTGGCGTAGCGCAGCGAGGCCAGGGTGTCGGCGGTCTCGCCCGATTGCGAGATGACGAGCGTCAGCCCGTCCTTCTCGAGCGGCGCCTCGCGGTATCGGGCCTCGGAGGCGACATCGATCTCCACCGGCAGGCGCGCGACCTGCTCGAACCAGTAGCGCGCCACCAGCCCGGCATAGAACGCCGTGCCGCAGGCGGTGATGTAGACGCGGCTGAGCTTGGCGAAGTCGAACGGCAGCGCCTCGGGCAGCATCACCCGGCCGTTGGCCATGTCGACGTAGTGGGCGAGCGTGCGGCCCACCACCTCGGGCTGCTCGTGGATCTCCTTCGCCATGAAGTGGCGGTACTCGCCCTTGTCGATCCGGTAGGCCTGCGTGGCGATCTTCTGGCGCGGGCGCTGGACGCGGGCGCCGGACTGGTCGCGGATCTCGGCGCCGTCCCGAGTCAGGATCGCCCAGTCGCCCTCGTCGAGATAGGTGATGGCGTCGGTGAACGGGGCGAGCGCCAGGGCGTCGGAGCCGAGAAAGGTCTCGCCCTGGCCGAAGCCGACCGCGAGCGGCGCGCCGTGGCGGGCACCGATCAGCAGGTTTTCCTCGCCGGAGAAGATGAAGGCCAGCGCGAAGGCGCCGCGCAGCCGCGGCAGGGCGGCGGCGACCGCGTCGACCGGGCTCATCTGCCGGTCCATGTTGCGGCTGACCAGCTGGGCCACGACCTCGGTGTCGGTCTGGCTCTCGAACACGATGCCGTCGGCCTCCAGCTCGGCCTTCAGCTCGCGGAAATTCTCGATGATGCCGTTATGGACGACGGCGAGGCGCTTGGTGGCGTGCGGGTGGGCGTTGGTCTCGTTGGGCCGGCCGTGGGTCGCCCAGCGGGTGTGGCCGATGCCGATCGTGCCGGTGAGCGGCTCCTGCGCGAGCCGAGCCTCCAGGTTGACCAGCTTGCCCGAGGCGCGGCGGCGCGCCAGCTGCCCGTGCTCCAGGGTGGCGATGCCGGCGGAATCGTAGCCGCGGTATTCGAGCCGCCGCAGGGCCTCGATCACCTGCCCCGCCACCGCGTCGCGCCCGACGATGCCGACGATGCCGCACATAGAAGTGTCTCTCGCTTTGACGCCCGGGTGGCCGCGCGCGGACGCGCCGCGCAAGCTCCGGGCCGTTCGCTCACCGCCGAGCCGAGCGTCACGTGTACCGGATCAGGGCCGCGCAGGGCCAGCCCCGGCCGAATCGATGCTGATGTGCGCGGTCGCCTCGGCGGTTCTTTTATGAGGGCGCGGGTCCGCGCGTGACGATGGCTGCGTTCCGTCCCGACCAGTGACTGGCGAGTACCGAGCCCGACAGGTTGTGCCAGACGGAAAAGACCGCGCCCGGCAGGGCGGCCAGCGGCGAGAAATAGAGCTTGCCCAGCGCCGCCGCGAGGCCGGAATTCTGCATGCCGACTTCCAGGGCCAAGGTTCGGCAGGTGCCCTCATCGAAGCCGAGCAGGCGCCCGCTCCAGTAGCCGCAGACCAGACCGGCTCCGTTGTGCAACACTACCGCCAGCAGCACGAGTGGGCCGACGGCCGCGATGCTCGCCCCGCTGCCGGCCACGACGGCGCCGATGATCAGCAGGATGGCGATCATCGACACGGCGGGCAGAGCCCGCTCGATGCGCCCGACGAGTCGCGGCGCGAGCCGGTTGAGCGCCAGCCCCAGAGCCACCGGCGCGGCCACGATCTCCACGAGGCTGGCCAGGAGCCCCGCCACGTCCACCGGCACGGCGGCGTCGACGTAGAGGCGCACCAGCAGCGGCGTCGCCACGAGACCCACCAGCGTCGACGCCGTGGCGATCGTCACCGACAGCGCGACATCGCCACCGGCGATGTAGACCATCAGGGTGGAACTCGTGCCGCTGGCGACGCTGCCGACCAGCACCATGCCGGTCGTGAGCTCGGTGCCCATGCCGAGGGCGTGGGCGATGGCCCAGGCGGCGGCAGGCATCACGAGGTAGTGGACGACCACCCCGGCCGCGACCGGCGCGGGCCGGGCCAGGATCCGGCCGAAATCCGCGGGCGTCAGCGTCACGCCGAGGGCGAACATGATCACGGCCAGCAAGATTGCGACGTGCGGGAGCACCGGCAGGAACACGTCCGGCGCGAAATAGGCCGTGGCCGCTGCCAGGACGGCGCAGACGGGAAACAAGCGGTTGAGCAGCATCGTGCGGGCCGATGTCCGAGAAGGGCGGCGGCCGTGTTCCAGCTTCGCCGATGTGCGTCAAGCGCAGCCGTCCCGCAGGGTATCGCTGTCGGGTCAAGCTCTCCCTGCCGGGGCGTCGGCGGTTGTCCAGCGCGACCGAATCGAGGGGCGGCTTCCGGGACGGGCGGACCATGGTTCGCGCGACCGGCAAAGGTCGGAGGCTGAACGGCCACCTTAACGTGGTGAACGGACAGGCGGGATCGCCCGCGGGTCGTCATGCCGTGATCGGAGCGTCGCCCCAGCACACATATCCCGACACCCGCCTGCAGGCATGCGCTCAGCATGCCTCCGGTCAATGGTGTGACGTTGTTATGAAAATTGGGACAGGTCTTACTACAATCATCTGGGCCGCTGGCTCTTTGCCTGATCAATTGAGATGCGGCGGATACGGAACGTCCGCTACCTTCGGGGCAGCCAAGGGACGCCGCCCCGAGCCAAAAATGCCGGGCGACCGACATCGGTCGCAATCAACAATCGCACGACTGAGCGGATCGAGAGCCGGCCCCGGATCCGCGGGCGTCAACGCCCCCCGCGCAATGCCTTCTCGGCGAGCAGCGCCGCCCGCTTCAGCTTAGCCCAGCCCGGCTTCACCACCTGTCGGCCACGGGCGATCGCCATGGCGCCGTCGGGCACGGCGTCGGTGATGACCGAGCCGGAGGCCACGTAGGCGCCCTCCCCGACCGTGACCGGGGCCACCAGGGCCGAGTTCGACCCGATGAAGGCGCCGGCGCCGATCGTGGTCCGGTGCTTGAGCACGCCGTCGTAATTGCAGGTGATCGTGCCGGCGCCGATATTGGCCTTCGCGCCAACCTCCGCGTCGCCGAGATAGGTGAGGTGTGCGGCCTTCGCGCCCGGGCCCATCCGAGCGTTCTTGAGCTCGACGAAGTTGCCGAGTTCCGCGCCGGTCTCGAGGACGGCATGGCCACGCAGGCGCACGAACGGCCCGATGCGAACGCTGCCTTCGAGTACGGTGTCGGTGAGGTGCGCGAAGGCCCGCACCGTGCAGCCGTCCCCGACCCGCACGCCGGGCCCGAACACGACGTGCGGCTCCACCACCACGTCGCGTCCGAGGATCGTGTCGTGGCTCAGGAATACCGTCTCGGGGGCGACGAGCGTAGCGCCGCCCAGCATGGCGTTGCGGCGCAGCCGGACCTGGATCGCGGCCTCGGCGACGGCGAGCTGGACCCGGTCGTTGACGCCCTGCGCCTCCGCCTCGTCCACGGGCACGACCGTGACCGAGAGCCCGTCCGCGACGGCGAGCGCCACCGCGTCGGGCAAGTAGTATTCGCCGGCGGCGTTGTCGTTGCCGATGCGCGTGAGCAGCGCCAGCGCGTGCCGACCTCCCAAAGCCATGAGACCGGCATTGCACAGGGTCACGGCCCGCTCGGCCGGGCTCGCATCCTTCTCCTCGCGGATCGCCAGGACCCGGCTGCCGTCGGTGAGCACCCGGCCGTAGCCGGTCGGGGTCGGGCTCTCGAACGCGAGGACGGCAACCGCTGCACCCTCCGCCAGGGGCGCGCGAAGGCGGAGAAAGGTTTCGGCGCTGATCAGCGGGGTGTCGCCGAAGGCGATGACCACGTCGTCGTCGGGGCCTTCGAGCACGGACCGGGCGGCCAGCACCGCGTGGGCGGTGCCCAGCCGCTCGGCCTGCGGGAAGACCTGCGCGCCGGGTGCCTCCCGGGCGATTTCGGCGGCGACGTCGTCGCGGCCGGGCTCGGCCACCACGGCGATCCGGCCGGCGCCCGCCGCCTGCACGGCGGCCAGCACGTGGCCCAGCATGCTGCGCCCGGCGACCCGGTGGAGCACCTTCGGCAGGGCCGAGCGCATCCGCGTGCCCTTCCCGGCCGCGAGCACGATGGCGGTGAGGCTGCGCGGTGGCTGGGCGGTCGGGGTCATCGCGGGTCCGGGCGTCGTGATTCGGCGCGCGACCGATGAGCCGGACGGCGGCGCGGCGCAAGGCCGTCCCGCAGAGTCTCAGCGCAGCGCCAGAGCCCCGTGATGGGCCGAGCCGTGAGCGTAATGCTCGCGGCGGCGCTCGATCGAACTCGGGATCCGCAACGATTCCCGGTACTTGGCTACGGTCCGGCGGGCGATGTCGACACCCTCGCCGCGCAGCTTCTGCACCAGCGCGTCGTCGGAGAGCACGTCGTCCGGCGTCTCGCCGTCGACGAGCTGCTTGATCCGGTGGCGCACGGCTTCCGACGAATGGGCCGCCATGCCGGCCGCGCCCGGGATCGCGGCGGTGAAGAAGTACTTCATCTCCAGGGTGCCGCGGCTCGTCCCGATCGCCTTGTTGGAGGTCACCCGGGACACAGTCGATTCGTGCATGCCGATCGCCTCGGCCACGGTCTTGAGGTTCAGCGGGCGCAGATGCGTGACGCCGTGGACGAAGAACCCGTCCTGCTGGCGCACGATCTCGGTGGCGACCTTCAGGATCGTGCGGGCACGCTGTTCCAGCGACCGGGTGAGCCAGTTGGCGTTCTGCAGCGCCTCGGACAGGAAAGCCTTGTCGCCCTCGGCGGAGGCGCCGCGCACGACCCGGGCATAGTAGCTCTGGTTGACCAGCACCCGCGGCAGCGCCTCGCCGTTGAGCTCGACCAGCCAGGACCCGTCCGGGGCGGCGCGCACGAACACGTCCGGGATCAGCACTTCGACGGCGCTCGATCCGAAGGCCCGTCCGGGCTTTGGATCGAGCCTTCGGATCTCGCCCAGCATCTCGACGAGATCCTCGTCGTCCACGCCGCACAGACGGCGCAGGGCGGTGAAATCGCGCTTGGCCACGAGGTCGAGACGGGAGACCAGGGCCTGCATCGCCGGGTCATACCGGTCGCGCTCGCGCAGCTGGATCGCCAGGCACTCGGCGAGGTCCCGGGCGGCGATGCCGGGCGGGTCGAAGCTCTGGACCTGGGTCAGCACCCGAGCCACCGTGTCGGCGTCCGCGCCGAGGCGCTGGGCCACGCCCTCCACCGTCTCGCGCAGGTATCCGGCCTCGTCGACCGCGTCGATCAGGAAGCCGCCGATTAGCCGCTCCACCGGATCCCGCGTCGCCAGCTCGAGCTGGCCCGCGAGGTGGTCCCGCAGGGAGATCTCGGCCGTCAGGGCCGCCTCGAAATCCGGCGCCTCGGAATCGAAGCTGCCGCCGCTGCTGCCGTAGGGCGGCGGGGTCAGCGAGAGTATGTCGCCCGCGGAGGATTCCTGGACCTGCGTGGGGGCGTCGTCGGGGAAGACGTTGTCGAGCCGCGCGTCGAAATCGGTCTCGATCTCACCGCGGCTCGGATTGAGCTCCGGCGGCTGCCACGAATCGGGATCTGATGCGTCGAACGACTCGCCCGAGGCCTCGCTCGACGGACCGGCCGCTTCAGCGTCACCGGTCGCGGGACCCTCGGCTTCGGCGCGTTCCAGAAGAGGGTTCCGCTCCAGCTCGGTCTCGACATAGGCGGCGAGATCGAGATGCGACAGTTGCAGGAGTTTGATCGCTTGCAGGAGCTGCGGCGTCATCACCAGGGCTTGGCCCTGACGCACTTCCAGCCGTTGCACCAAACTCATAAGAGGCCCCAATGCCCTTTCAGCGTGAACGACCAGCCGGGCGACGCTGCCAGCGGCATGGTTATTGCTTGTCGTGCACGATCACCTTTAAACCGATCTCCCGCGCCCGTCAAAGTACGTGGCAGCTCATGGGTGTTGGCAAATGCCTGATCGGGACCGGCTCGTGGTGCCGGAGCCACATCCGATGGGTCTCCAATCTCGTGATGAAGCTTTAACGAAGCTCTTAGCGAGCGCCGCCGCTCAGGAGCAGGTGCGCGTCATCGGTTCAGGCTACCGCAGAAATGTCAGACCACATAATGCGACTGAATCGAGAATTTATGGAGTAAAAATAGTCAATTGAGCAGGCGCTGTAAGAATTGTATCTGATATTTTTTAGAAAAGATAAAAATTTTAAAGCTAATCATTCCCGGGGTGCGCTGCTTCGTCTGCTCTTCGCGAAGGTTTCGGCTGTCTGAAACGAATCTGCGCGATGTTCCGTCCCGCCTGCGACAGGGGGGAGCCGGTGGATCGGCAAGAACCTGCCCTCAGGGCTGCCGCCTACGCTGGAGAGATGCGCGAGGATGATTGGTGCAGCCACGCCGTTGGTCGGAGGCGTTGCAATCGAAACAGCCCCCGATGCGGACGGTGGGACTCGAACCCGCACGGCCGTGCGGCGCAAGTTTTCAAGAACGGTGCGGTGAACCTCACGAGCAGCGGATGGCGAGCGACTGGAACGGTATGAGCCGCTCTCGGGTTGGTCAAAGCCGCCGCCTCAACCTGGGGATGTGGCCAGGAGCAAGCGTTTGTTCAAAGTACCGGCACTGACAGCTGGGCTGTTCGCAGCCAGCTTGTTTATCGCACCCATGCAAGCTTCAGCGGCTCAGATCGGCATTGGAGCCGTACCGGAAGCTGCTTCTGCGGTGCAAGAGATCCAGTATGGCTACGGGGGGCCCCGCTTCGGACCCGGCTTCGGCGGTCACCGCCACGGCTATGGCGGCCCGCGCGGCTACGGGCGCGGCTATGGCTATGGGAGAGGGTATGGCCGCGGCTACGGCGGTGGGCGAGGCTACGGTCGCGGTTATGGCCGGGGTTACGGCCACGGATATGGGTATGGAGGCCGAGGAGGCTTCTAAAAGCCCCTACCAAGTCGGTCGTATCGAGTGTGCCCGCATCGGAGACATGGTGGGTGCGGCGCCACGACGAGGTTATCTTCGTCAGCATCCAGGGTATGGCCGACGCGATTTCAGGCTCCCCCGAGTTCGAGGTCACAACCTTCGCCCCGCCGGCAGCCGCCGCGCGGGGCTTTTTCGTAGGTCGCCTAATGATCGGTAGGATTGGCGCGATCCCCGCCGGCGGGCGTCTGGACGGCGATCCGTGGAACCGACTTAGGCGGGTGCCGCTTTAACAGCAGAACGCTTTGGCATGAGGTACCCATGACCATCTTTCAGGTGAGGCAGAAGAGCAGCAGGGCAGTGCTTTGGACGGGTAAGGCTGAGAGTGCGGATCGCGCACTCGATGTTGCCGCGCAGGCTGCCGGGTACCACGCTTTCGCCGATCTCCCGGAGGCCTTGCGGTCCAATATGGCCGCCGAGGCCGTGAAGATCTGAAGATCTCAATTCGGTTGAGAAAAGCCCGCCCGGCTCAGCGCCGCGGCGGGCTTTCCTTTGTGTGCATCTGCGATTGATGCTCACCGGGTCTGAGGCTTATCCCCAGCGGCGTTGGATCGGAGAAGCCCGCCCGGTTCGCCGGCGCGGGCCTTTTCGCGGCCGGTCACTCAGGACCGTGCCGACGCCTCTCGATCAACAGCTCAGCTTACGGCCTTCCGCCATGCCGACCTTCCGGTAGTGTTCCAGACCGGACTTGATTGCTCGACCAATGACCGCCCGGCGCACGTCCGGGTTACAGCGCAGATACTCCGCCTCGTTGAAAGCGTAGTCGCCACGCTGGCCTCGCGATCCTCGGTCGTTATCCCGATCGTAATCGCGGCGGTCACGATCGCCATAGCCCCGGTCGCCATACCCGCGATCTCCGTAGCCCCTGTCGCGGGAGCCATAGTCGCCGCGATCGTAGTCGCGCCCGCCATAGGGCTGTGCGAAGGCCGGAGCCACGCTGCCCAGCAGTGCCAGACCCAAGACGGCCGCTGAAATCACCTTCATTCGGTTTTCCTCCCCATTGCGAGGCTAGAACGCTTTCGGCGAAGGGTGGTTCGATGAAGCGGTCGCCTTCGCGATCGACCGACCCCAGAAATGGTCTGCCCCTTGGGCAGATGGAGCCGAGGCCGAGCGCACAACGCGGGAGCGTCAGCCGGCGTGGGCAAACAGCCCCTCACTGTTTCTGGCAGGCGTTCGGAGGGCTCTTGAGGGCAGCTTTCGCTTTCGGATCGCCCTCGAAGGCGCTCTCGACCAGGAGCCCGCATCGCGAGGTCGGCTTGTCCAGATACTGGCTCGCCACATCGCCGACGCATGCCGAGCAGAGGCCAATCCGCGCGAGGGTGTCTTCCGAATCATACCGACGCAGCTGCCCTGGCGTGAACTTTTCGCGGATGATGTCGACGGGATAATAGGTCTCCTCGTCATCTTGGTCGTTCGATTTCGGGCCGATCTTGCAGTTGGTGAGGCGCAACGCCTCGACCGTCTCGCCCTTCACGGTCAGGTGGGTCGGGTAGCAGTGGCCGCCGTGGGAGCAGAACACGGCCCGCTTCGTCGCCTTGTTGATCCGGTACTGCGTGATGCCGCCATCGAGCTCGCCCTTCGCCAGGATCGCGTCAGGCGCTTCCATGGCCGGGACGTCGCGCAGCGCGATCGCCTGGCAGGCGTCCCATGCGTAGGCCCTATCGCTGGCCCCACCGGTGGCGGCGGCGAAGGCGAGGGCGGCGAGGGCTGTGCGCATCCCGGTAGGGTTACCCGAGGCCCGACTTCCGGCAAGCCATCCAGGACGGCGCGCAGCCGAAAGAATGCGCGGCACCCTCCCAGGCGCTGAACAGACGGCAAGGCCGAAGGGCGCTCGAAGCGCCTGATAGCGCTGGCGTTCTTCAACGCGATCCACAGCTCTCCACCACCGTGTCGCCGGCCGAGTTCGCGCCCCGCTGAACCGCGCGGCCGGATCTGGCATGTTCCGCTTTCGTTCCAGAACGGAGGCGATGGCGGTGGGGTCTCTGCGGGATGTTCTGCCCGGGCGGGTCTACGTGGATTGCTCGTCCTGCAAGCGATCCGGCCGGTATTCGGTCGCGAGCCTCCGGGAGCGGTTCGGGCCGGATGTGTCGACGCTCGATATCCTGCGCATCCTGACGGCCTCGTGCCGGTACCAGCGCCCGCCCGGCTCGCCGCCCGCGCGGAAATACGAGCACCTGTGTCTGGCCGCGATCACGCTGCCGCCGCCCGCGCGCCCGACGACACCGGTCCCGCCGGGCGTGCCCTTCACCATCGAGGTCTGGAAGGAAACGGGCGGCTGCGTCGAGGCGCAACTCGCGGTGATCTATCCGATCGCCATGGCGCGGGTCGCGTTCGAGACCGCGTGCGAGCTGTGGCCGAAGCACGAGGTCACGCTTCGGGATCGCTGTCGGATCGTGGCGCGGCGAGAACGGCCGGAACCGCCCGCCAGCGCGGAAACTGCCGCCGCACCTCCTCCCTGATCGCCAGGCCTTCAGCTTCAAGGCGCGCCAGCCCCAGGGTAGCCTCCCTGCCCCGGTCCCCTCCTCGGATCCCCACACGTTCAGCGATTTGCCTGGCGGTTGCGGGTTCTCTCGTGAGCACGGCGAGGATCCGGGCTCGGGTGTCCTTGCGCGGCCGCGCGCCGGTGCGCGCCGCTACTGCAGCCTCCCGGTCGTCGCCGCCGCAGTGCAGTGACCTCGATCTCGGACGTCTTGATGATCGTCACCACAGCCTCGAAGCCAGAGC
This sequence comes from Methylobacterium sp. AC315, assembly GCF_979253755.1. Classification (NCBI taxonomy): domain Bacteria; kingdom Pseudomonadati; phylum Pseudomonadota; class Alphaproteobacteria; order Hyphomicrobiales; family Methylobacteriaceae; genus Methylobacterium; species Methylobacterium sp. AC315. The sequence goes on along the minus strand of NZ_CEEDEA010000028.1, from coordinate 16,426 downwards.
CGGTCGGGGTGAACGCCACATCGACGGTGCAGATGGGCTTGGCAAGCGCCGCGACCCCATTGCACGGGCCGATCAGCTTCTCGGCCATCGCATCTGTCGTCCCGCCGAGCCCGGACGCATCCAGCCGGAGGCGTCGACCGTCTGCTTCCGCCTCGCACACGAACCCATCGCGGCCTGAATCGACGCACCGGATCCCGCGGACCGCAACTGCCTGGCCTCTATAGCCTTTTGGATCGTCTGAGCCTGTGCCCTGTCTGCAGCGACAACGAAGACGAGGACTGCAAGGGCTGTGCGCATGATAGCATAACAGTCGCGGCGCGGGCGCTAGCAAACGGGTCAACGATGGCGTGCCGCGGGTTCAAGTCCCGTTGGGCGTGCAGCAGGGCCAAATCGTTTCCCCCTGCCATCGCAGGGATCGTCCACGCGCCAAATCGGCATTGCTGCTGGTGGCTTCAATTCTTTCTCGGGCGAGATCGTCATGCCACTGAGCATCAAGCCTGATTCGAAGCTCGGTCTCGGATCCCGGAGCGGCGTCGCTCGCAGATCATTTGGCAGCGTGCGGGCGATCGAAGTCCCAAGGGGCATGAGCGCCGGCCATCACGCAGCTTTTGCTGTGACCCCGGATAATACCCCAACCGGTTCGGCCGGGTACCCCGAAACCTGCCCAGTGTTGGTGCGGACGGCGGGACTCGAACCCGCACAGCCTTGCGGCCGCAAGATTTTAAGTCTCGTGCGTCTACCGGTTCCGCCACGTCCGCATGATCCCCTCGGTAGCCGCGACGGGGCACGCGATCAAGCCGGGGGCGTCCAGCTGTACAGCCAGGCGTAGCGGTCGCGCATGCCGTCGGGGCCGAGGCGGGCCATCACGGCGTTGCGGGCGAGGCCCACGAGGCCGCCGGCGTGGTAGGTCCGGCCGTTGGCGCGGGCGGCCTTCTGAACCCGCCGGACCCGGGCGGTGCGGTCCGTGGCGTAAGCCGCGAGCGCCGCCGGGACGTCCGCGTGGTCGGTCAGCGACCGCGCCAGCACGGCGGCGTCCTCGATCGCCAGGGCCGCGCCCTGGGCCAGGTAGGGCAGGACCGGATGCGCGGCGTCGCCGATCAGCGCGACCCGGCCTGAGGCCATCGGATGGGCCACGGCCCGGTCGGCGAGCGACCAGACCAACCAGGAATCGGGCAGGCCCAGCAGGTCGCGCAGGGGCCCGGCGCAGCCGCGGAAATGGGCGCGCAGCACGGCGGGCTCGCCGAGGCGGCCCCAATCCTCGTCGCCCACCGCCTCGGGCACCACCGCCACGACGTTGAGGAAGCGCCCGCTCCGCACCGGGTAGTGGACGACGTGCCGTCCGCGGCCGAGCCACAGGCCGGTGGCCGGGCCCTGCAGCGCCTCCGGCACCGCCTCGCTCGGAATCAAGGCGCGCCATGCGGCCGCGCGGCCCGGCCGGATCGGAGCCGCGTCGAGATGGCCGCGCAGGCGCGAGCGCAGGCCGTCGGCGCCGATCACGAGGTCGAACGGCAACGCCTGCGCGCCGCCGCTGCTGCTCTCGGCGGTCAGGACGGCGCCGGCACCGGTCTCGGCCAGCCCGGTGATCGCGCGGCCCATCATCAGCCGGATCGCCGGGCGGCTGCGCAGGGCGTCGAGCAGCAGCGTCTGGAGGTCGGCCCGGTGGATCACGTAATAGGGCGCGCCGAAGCGCTGCTGCGCCGGCCCGCCGAGGCTGACGCCGCCGATCCTCCGGCCGCTGTCGAGGGCGCGGACCTCGACCGCCGGCGGCTCGCTCGCGGCCCGGCGCAGCGCCGTCGAGAGGCCGAGGCCGGCCAGCACCCGGCTGGCGTTCGGGGAGACCTGGATCCCGGCCCCGACTTCGCTGAAGCCGGTGCGGCGCTCGATCACCGTCACGGAATGCCCGGCATCCGAAAGCGCCAGGGCGGCGGTCAGACCGCCGATCCCGGCCCCGACGATCCCGATTTCCAAGGGCGTTCGACTGTCCGTGGGCAATGTGGGGTGTGCTACTCCGCGGCGACCGTGGCCGCGTCGTGCCAGACGCAGGCCTGCGGATCCGCCTCGTCGGCCTTGAGGCCGGCACGGTAGCGATAGAGCGTCGAGCAGTACTGGCAGATGATCTCGGTGTCGGCGCCCATGTCGAGGAACACGTGCGGGTGATCGAACGGCGGTAGCGCGCCGATGCACATGAATTCCTTCACCCCGACAGCGACCACCGGGACGCCCGGCTCGTTGTGGAAGTGCGGTACCGCCTTGCCTGCCATACGGCCCTCGCCTGCCCCAGACCCGTCCACGGGGCGAATCTGCCCGGGCATCCCCGGGCGCCATGATCCCGCTTATGCCGCCAGCCCCGCGGCCCGCGCAAGCCTCCCCCGCCGCGCGTCCGCGCGCCGTTCCGCGCATGCGGCTTGGCCTGCCGCGCCGCGCACCGTACATATGCAGGACACCCGCTCTCCGACGCCGCAAAAAGTCTCGACGATGCAACAGGAACAGGCCACCGCGCAGGGTACGCGCCGGGCGCCGGAGCCGCCGATCCACGGCCCGGAGGGATTCGAGGGCATGCGTCGGGCCGGGCGCCTGACGGCCGAGGCTCTCGATCTGCTGATGGAGGCGACCCAGCCCGGCGTCACTACCGAGGAGCTCGACAAGCTCGCCTACACCTTCGCGATGGATCACGGCGCCTATCCCGCGTCGCTGCTCTATCGCGGCTATCCGAAGTCGATCTGCACCTCGATCAACCACGTGGTCTGCCACGGCATCCCGAACGACAAGCCCCTGCGCGAGGGCGACATCGTCAACCTGGATTGTTGCCTGATCCTCGACGGCTGGCACGGCGATTCGAGCCGGATGGCCTATGTCGGCGAGGTTCCCCGCAAGGCGCAGCGCCTGTGCGAGATCACCTACGAGGCGCTGATGCGCGGCGTCGCGGCGGTGAAGCCGGGCGGATCGACCAACGATATCGGCCGGGCGATTCAAACGTTTGCCGAGAGCGAGCGCTGCTCGGTGGTCCGCGACTTCTGCGGCCACGGGCTCGGGCGGATCTACCACGACGCGCCCACCATCCTGCACTACGTCGAGGCGAGCTACGACGTGCCGCTGAAGCCGGGCCAGTTCTTCACGATCGAGCCGATGATCAATCTCGGCCGCCCGGCCGTGAAGGTCCTGGGCGACGGCTGGACCGCGGTGACCCGGGACCGCTCGCTCTCGGCTCAGTTCGAGCACACCGTGGCGGTGACCGAGACCGGCGTCGAGATCTTCACGGTCTCGCCGAAGGGACTGCATCAGCCCATCAACCCGGCGGCCTGACCGGCCATGGCTGCGGACGACGGGGCGGCCGGGCTGTTCCCCGGGAGCACCGCGCCGGTCGCCAAGGAGCCGCCGCATTTCCACGGCCATCGCGACCGCCTGCGGGAGAAGTTCGCGGTAGCCGGAGCCGAGGCGTTGCCGGACTACGAGCTTCTGGAACTCGTCCTGTTCCGGGCGATCCCCCGACGGGACGTGAAGCCCCTGGCCAAGGCCCTGGTCGCACGGTTTGGCAGCTTCGCCGAGGTCCTGAGCGCCGAGCCGGCCCGGCTGATGGAGGTCGAGGGCGTGAGCGCCGGGGTCGCCGCCGACCTCAAGCTGATCGAGGCGGCGGGACGGCGGCTCGCCCGCGGCGCGCTGCGCGAGCGCGCGGTGCTCAATTCCTGGAGCGCGCTGAGCGAGTACCTGCGGGCCACCATGGCGTTCGCGGCGCGCGAGGAGTTCCGCATCCTGTTCCTCGACAAGCGCAACCACCTGATCGCCGACGAGGTCCAGGGCCGCGGCACGGTCGACCACACGCCGGTCTATCCCCGGGAGGTCGCCCGCCGGGCCCTGGAACTCTCGGCCACCGCGATCATCCTGGCCCACAACCACCCGTCGGGCGATCCCAGTCCGTCCACGGCCGACGTCGCGATGACTCGCGAAATCGTGTCGGTGCTGGCACCACTGAAGATTGTAGTGCACGACCATATCATCCTGGGTCGAAACGGACATGCCAGCCTGAAAGGCCTCAAGCTGTTCTGATCTTCCGGCCGACTTGAGCGTTGGTGCCCGCGCGTATAGCCCTGCTGGGTGGCGCGTCTCTTGCCTGAAGAGCGGGAGCGTTAGGGAGAATCGGAATGGCGTTGACGGCCTTCGACGAGATGAACGGGATCGGCAACGGCGCCGCCGACCCGGCCGCCGTCCGCGACGCCTATGGCAAGCTGAAGACCTGGCTCGAGACCACCCCGCCCGAGCATTTCAACACCCGCCGCAGCCAGGCCGAGTTGCTGTTCCGCCGGATCGGAATCACCTTCGCGGTCTACGGCGACAACGAATCGACCGAGCGGCTGATCCCGTTCGACATCATCCCGCGGGTGATCACCAAGCCGGAGTGGGATTTCCTCGAGCGCGGGCTGAAGCAGCGGGTGACCGCGATCAACCTGTTCCTGAAGGACGTCTACGGCGCGCAGGAATGCATCAAGGCCGGCATTATCCCGGCCGACCTCGTCTACCGCAACGCCCATTACCGGATGGAGATGCGCTCGTTCCGGGTCCCGCACGACCTCTACGTCCACGTCGCCGGCATCGACATCGTCCGCACCGGCGAGAAGGACTTCTTCGTCCTGGAGGACAATGCCCGGATCCCGTCCGGCGTGTCCTACATGCTGGAGAACCGGGAGGTGATGCTGCGGCTGTTCCCGGACCTGTTCTCCAAGCACCGGGTCGCGCCGGTCGAGAACTACCCGGACGCCCTGCTGGCGACCCTGCGCAGCCTCGCACCGGGCTCCACCACGCGCGACCCCACGGTGGTGCTGCTGACCCCCGGCCGCTACAACTCGGCCTTCTACGAGCACTCGTTCCTGGCCGACAAGCTCGGTGTCGAGCTGGTGGAGGCGTCCGACCTCTTCACCAAGGACGACGTGGTCTACATGCGCACCACCGAGGGGCCGCGCCGGGTGGACGTCATCTACCGCCGCCTCGACGACGACTTCCTGGATCCCCTGGTGTTCCGCCCCGATTCGGTCCTCGGCGTGCCGGGCCTGATGAACGCCTACGAGCGCGGCTCCGTGACCCTGGCCAACGCCGTGGGCACCGGCATCTCGGACGACAAGGCCGTCTACAGCTACATGCCGGAGATCGTGAAGTTCTTCACCGGCGAGGAGCCGATCCTGCACAACGTGCCGACCTATCGCTGCCGTGAGAAGGAGTCCTTCGCCTACGTGATGGACAACCTGTCCCAGCTGGTGGTGAAGGAGGTCAACGGATCGGGCGGCTACGGCATGCTGGTCGGGCCGCATGCGAGCAAGCGCGAGATCGAGGATTTCGCCAAGAAGCTCAAGCATGCCCCGGACGGATTCATCGCCCAGCCGACGCTGTCGCTCTCGACCTGCCCGACCTTCGTGGCCTCCGGGGTCGCCCCGCGCCACGTCGACCTGCGGCCGTTCGTGCTGAACGGCGCGGACCAGATCCGCATCGTGCCCGGGGGGCTGACCCGCGTCGCGCTGAAAGAGGGGTCCCTGGTTGTCAATTCCAGCCAGGGCGGTGGTACGAAGGATACCTGGGTGCTCGACGCTTAAGGTCCCCAGCGCTTCCACACTGCCAGACGCGCCGCCTGCCGCCGAGCCGATCCGAGTTCGCACACCATGCTCTCCAGGACTGCCGACAACCTCTTCTGGCTCTCGCGTTACGTGGAGCGCGCCGACTTCGTCGCGCGCATCCTCGACGCGGCGCACCGGCTCGCCTCGCTGCCGACCAGCTATGGTGGCGGCGAGACCAACGAGTGGGAATCCGCCCTCGCCTCGGCCGGTGATCCGGACCTGTTCAAGCCGCATTACAGTGTCGTGAATGCCGACACGGTCTGCGACTTCCTGGCCTTCAGCCCGCACAATCCTTCGTCGATCCGCTCCTGCATCGAATCGGCCCGCGAGAACGCCCGCTCGGTGCGCACCGCGCTCACCACCGAGATGTGGGACGCGATCAACGGCGCCTGGCTGGAGCTGCGCAACTACGCCGGCAAGGAGCTCAGCCGCGACGAGTTCAGCCGCTTCCTCGACTGGGTGAAGACCGTTTCGCTGACCTTCGACGGCTCGGCCTTCCGCACCATGCTGCGCAACGACGCGTTCTGGTTCACCCGACTCGGCACGGCGATCGAGCGGGCCGACAACACCGCCCGCATCCTCGACGTGAAGTACCAGATCCTGCTGCCGCAGAACGAGACGGTCGGCGGCAGCCTCGACTACTTTCAATGGACCACGATCCTGCGCGAGGTGTCGGCCTTCAACGCCTATCACTGGGTCTATCGCGAGAGCGTCAAGCCGCTGCTGGTGGCGGACCTCCTGATGCTGAACAAGCAGATGCCGCGCTCCTTTGCCAATTGCTACAGCGTGATCGTCGAGTATCTCGACCTCGTCGCCGACGCCTACGGCCGCCGCGGCCCGAGCCAGCGCCTGGCCGGGAACATGCTGGCCAAGCTCGACAGCGAGGATATCGACCGCGTGTTCAACTCCGGGCTCCACGAGTTCGTCGAGGCGTTCATCGTGGAGAACAACAAGGTGGGCGAAGCCATCGCGAAGCAGTATCTGGTCGGATAGCGCATCGTCCCGGGGGGCGGATCCGGGGCGATGCGCCGAGCGTATGACGACGCATCATCGTCGCCCGAGCGCCGGCGAGACCGGTTCGGGCTGATGCAATCGGAAAGACAGACAGGCCCGGCGCATGCGCATCCGCGTGGTCCACGAGACCATCTACACCTACGAGCACCCGGCCCGCGGCCTCGTCCAGGTCATGCGCCTGACGCCGCGGGACCATGACGGGCAATATGTCCGCACCTGGCGGATCGACACCTCCATCGACGGGCGGCTGACCGCCCGCGAGGACGGGTTCGGCAACATCGTCCACTGGTTCACCCCGGACGCGCCGGCCGACGCGCTGACCATCCGGGTCACCGGCGCAGTCGACACCGAAGATACCCACGGGGTGGTCCGCGGCACGGTCGAGCGCTTGCCCGACGAGTTCTACCTGCGGGACACGGATCTCTGCACGACGAGCGCGGAACTGCAGGTCTTCGCCGAGCGGGTCGCCACCGACGGCGACAGCAAGCCGCTCTCGGTGCTGCACCGCCTGCGCGACACCGTTCCTCAGACGGTGGTCTACGAGCCGGGGCCGGCCGCCAACGGCGTGCCCGCCGCCACGGCATTTGCCGCCGGCAAGGGCATCTGCCAGGACCTGACCCACGTCTTCATCACCGCCGCCCGCCACCTCGGCATCCCGGCCCGCTACGTCGCGGGCTACCGCGCCCGCGGCGACGGCCAGGCCGATGTCGAGGCGCCGCACGGCTGGGCCGAGGCGCTGGTGCCGGATCTCGGCTGGGTGGCGTTCGACGCCTGCTACCAGGACACCCCGTCCGACGGCACGATCCGTGTCGCCTGCGGGCTGGATTATCTGGGCGCCGCGCCGATCCGCGGCAGCCGCACCGGTGGCGGAACCGAGACACTGGACGTCAAGCTCCGCGTCGAGCAAGGCAGGGACGCCGCACAGTCCTGAGTCCCTGCCTGATTCCCTGCCTAATTCTTCGCCTGATCCTTCGCCCGTTTCCCTGAAGGGCGGGCCGCCGGCTCGGCGAGAGCCGGAAACCCACCCCGCGAGAGCCCGAGATCCATGACCTACTGCGTCGGTGTCCTCGTCGAGGAGGGGCTCGTGATGGTCGCCGACACCCGCACCAATGCGGGGCTCGACGACATCTCGACCTACCGTAAGCTCCACCACTTCAACGTGCCGGGCGAGCGGGTGATGATGCTGGCCTCGGCCGGCAACCTGTCGATCACCCAGTCGGTCCTGAGCCTGCTTCAGGAAGGTGTGCCCAGCGACGACGGCGAGCCGCCGCAGAAGCTGATCGAAGCGCCCACGATGTTCCAGGCCGCGCAGCTCATCGGGCGCGCCATCCGGCGGGTGCGGGCGATCGAGCGGGACGGGTTCGAGGCGGCCAGCATCCGGTTCTCGATCTCGCTGCTCTTCGGCGGACAGATCGCCGGCGAGGGCATGCGGCTGTTCCTGATCTACTCGGCCGGCAACTTCATCGAGTGCAGCACCGACGCGCCCTTCCTCCAGATCGGCGAGCACAAGTACGGCAAGCCGATCCTCGACCGGGCGGTGAAGTTCGAGAGCGACCTCTACGACGCCCTCAAGGTCAGCCTCGTCTCGATGGATTCGACCATGCGGTCGAACCTCGGCGTCGGCCTGCCGATCGACATCGCGGTCGCCCGCCGCAACGGCCTCGACCTCGAAGTGAACCATCGGATCGAGGCCGGCGAGGGCTATTTCCACGACCTGCGCGAGCGCTGGTCGGCCGCGCTCCGGGCCGCGCACCGGGCGATCCCGCGCCCGCCTTACGGCCCGACGGCCAAATAGGGCCGGTCAAGGAAGGTCAGCCGGTCGGCTCGATGGCCCGGTCTGCGCTCCTGACCATCGCGCGCGTGTAATCCTCCCACAAAGCCGCGTAGAGCGGCACCGTGCGCAGCAAATCGTCGTGCCGCCCGTCGCCGAGCAGGCGGCCGTCGTCGAGGACCAGGATCCGGTCGGCCTGGCGCGCCGCGGCGAGATGGTGGGTGACGAGGATCAGCAGCCGTTCGCGGCCCCAGGCCGTGAGGTTGCGCTCCAGCGCCAGGGCGGCTTCCGGGTCCAGGAAGGCGGTCGGCTCGTCGAGGAGCGCCACCGGCGGGTTGCGGATCACCGCACGGGCGATCGACAGGCGCTGGCGCTGGCCGCCCGACAGGGTCCGGCCGCCCTCGCCAAGGGACGTATCGAGACCCTCGGGCAGGGTCTCGACGAGTCCCCGCAGCCCGGCGAAGTCCAGGGCCGCGTCGAAGGCCGCCGCATCCGGGCGTTGCGCAGCGAGATTTTCCCGCACGCTGCCGGAGAACAGCATCGTATCCTGATCCACGGTACCAATCTGGCCGCGCAGCCATCGGGGATCGTAATCCCGCAGATCGGCACCGCCGATCTCGACCCGGCCGGTATAGTCGCGCTGCAGGCCGAGCAGGATGCGCAGCAGGGTCGACTTGCCCGAGCCGTTGCGTCCCACGATGGCGACGATGCCGCGCTCCGGCAGGGTCGCCCTCAGATCCCACAGCGCTGGCCGCGCCGCACCCGGATAGGTCAGTGAGACGCCGTCGAGGCGGATGCCGCCGGGACCGATCCGTCGCAGGGGCGGATGGCGGCCGGCCTGCTCGCGCGGCAGGCTGAGGAAGCCGCCGATCTCGCGGATCGCGACGTTCACCTCCTGGGCCATGCGCAGGATGTCGGCGCTGCCGAGAAGCGGGCCGGTGATGCGGGCGGCGACCACCTGGATCGCTAAAAACTCGCCGACGGTCAGGTAGCCGCCATAGATCCGCCAGCAGCCCACGCCGATGACCAGCAGCGTCATCGCCCGCGAGACCGCCTGGGACCGCAGCCCGTAGCGCCGCTGCAGGTCCATGACGCCGCTCAGTTCGGCAAGCGTGTTGTCCGTCACCGTAATCCAGCGCCGCATCCGCCCGGCTTCGAGGGCAAGCGACTTCACGGTGGCCAGGCCGTTGACGCTCTCGGCCAGTGTGCCGTCACGGACGCTGATCGACTGGTAATAGGCCTTCGCGGATTTCCAGATGCCGCTGATCTGGTTGCTCGCGATCATCACGATCAGCGGCGCCGCCACCGCGAGCGCCGCCCCGACCGCGACGTCGTAGTAGAGGACCAGGCCAAAGGCGACGAGCGCGCCGCCGGCATCGATCACCGTGTTCGGGATCTGATGCAGGACGAAGTCCCGGATCTTCGTGATTTGCTGGAAATGATTCAAGACTTCGCCGGACTTGAAGCCGGCACCGTCGATCCGCACCCGCAGCAGGTGGGCGAAGACGCGGCGGGAGATCCGGCGGTCGAGGAAGACCGCCAGCGCGATGATCAGGCGCCCCCGGAACGCGGTGAGCCCGACCTCGGCGGCGATCGACAGGAGTGCGAGCAGCGCCAGCCCGAGCAGGTGCAGGTCGGCCTGCCCGGCCACGATCGCGTCGACGATGCGCTGGGTGGCGACCGGAAAGACCAGCCCGGCGCCGTATCCCGCCGCGATCGCGATCAGGAGCCAGTTCACCTGCCCCCGGCGCAACGCGAGCGAACGGCCGAGCCAGCGCCAGCCGAAGGACGATCGGTCTGCCCGCAACACCACCCCCGCGCTCCGAATCGGGCGCGGAGTGAGGCATACATTCGCGGCGCTGGCGACCGCTCCGCGGCGGTCCACCCGGAGACGCCGTCCGCCTGCGCCCGACGGGGGTTAGGGCTGGCACCCGTCCCAGGCCGCCAGGATGCGACGGGCGGCGGCCGCGGGCCCGGCGGCGCGCATCAGCGTGCCCATCACGGCGACCCCGGCTGCACCCGCATCCTGGCAGAGCGGGATGCGCTCCGGCGTGACGCCACCGAGGGCGACGATCGGCAGGCTGGCACGACGGGCCGCCGCTATGCCCTCCGGACCGAGGGCCGGGCCGTAGCCGGGCTTGCTGGCGGTGGGGAAGATGGGGCTCAGGGTGACATAGTCGGCGTCGGCCCCGGCGGCAGCCTCGACTTCCACGGGTGCGTGGGCCGAGATCCCGATCAGCGCATTCGGTCCGAGGGCCGCGCGGGCCGCCGTGATCCATTCCGGCCCGGTGCCGCCACCGAGATGCACGCCGTCCGCCCCGAGTGCTTCAGCCAGGGCGATGTCACCGCCGACCGTGAGGAACGCGCCCGCCGCACGGACCCTGGCGGCGATGCTGGCGCCGAGGCTGCGCCGCGCCTCCGGGTCGAGGTCGCGGTCGCGGAACCAGATCCAGCGGACGCCGCCGTCGAGCGCCGCCTGCACGGTGTCGGCCAGGGGCCGGGCGTGCCCGTGCCGGTCCGTCACTGCCAGCAGCCGCGACGGCAGCGGTCTCACGAGCCGACGAGGCCGAGTTGCGGACTCGACGGATCGGCCCGGCCGCGGCGGGGGATGCGACCGGCGCAATAGGCATCGCGCCCGGCCTCGACCGCGCGGCCCATGGCCCGGGCCATCCGCACCGGGTCGTCGGCCTTGGCGATGGCGGTGTTGATCAGGCAGGCCGCCGCCCCGAGCTCCATGGCGATGACCGCATCCGAGGCGGTGCCGATGCCGGCGTCGACGATCACCGGTACGCTCGCGCGGCGACAGATCAGCTCGATATTGGCCGGGTTGGCGACCCCCATGCCGGAGCCGATCAGCGAGCCCATCGGCATGATCGCGGCGCAGCCGAGATCCTCCAGGCGCTGGCAGACGACCGGATCGTCGTTGCAGTAGGGCAGGACCACGAAGCCCTCGTCCACCAGATGCCGGCAGGCCTCGATCAACTCGGCCACATCGGGATAGAGGGTCTCCCGGTCGCCGATCACCTCGACCTTGATCCAGTTGGTGTCCAGAGCCTCCCGGGCGAGTTCGGCGGTCATGATCGCGTCGCGGGCGGTCTCGCAGCCGGCGGTGTTGGGCAGGAAGCGCTTGCCCTTCAGGATGCGCACGGTGTCCGAGCCGTGGCCCTGGAGGGACACCCGCCGGATCGAGGCGGTGACGACCTCGGCCCCAGACGCCGCGACCGCGTCGCGCATGATCGCCTGGGTCGGGTAGCCGGCCGTGCCGATGAACAGCCGCGAGGACAGCTCCACTCCGGCGATGGTGAAGCGGTCCGCCTCGGTCTCGGGGCGCAGCGGCGTGACGGTCTGGTCCATGGTCAACCTCCCTGCATGGCGCGGACGATCTCGACCCGGTCGCCCTCGGCGACCGGCGTCTCGTCCCAGTCCCGGCGGCGCAGCACGCGGCCGTTCAGCGCGATGGCGATGCCCTGGGGGCTCTCGATACCGGTCTCGTCGGCCTCGGCCCGGAACAGGGCCGCGATGGTCTCGACCGCGAGATCCCGCATTTCTCCGTTCACCAGAAGCTTCATGCCGAGGCCCTCGTGGGTTCGCGTCGGTCGAAGCGCGCCCGAGTGAACGGCTGTGCGATCTCCGGCAGCGCGCCGCGTGTGACGAGTTCGGCGACCGCCTCGGCCGTCACGGGGGCGAGCAGGTAGCCGTTGCGGTGATGGCCGGTGGCGACGACGAGGCCCGGCGCAAGCGTGTCGATGATCGGCGCGTCGTCGTCCGAGGTCGGACGGTAGCCGCCCCACACGGCCTCGACCTCCATCTCCTCGATGCCGGGCAGCACCCGGCGCGCGCCCTCGAGCAGGGCGAAGAGGCCGCCGGCGGTGATGCCCGACCGGAAGCCGCAATCCTCGACCGTTGCGCCGACGATCAGCTGGCCGTCGCTCTTGGGCGCCATGTGGACCTGCTCGGTCCAGATCATCCGGCTGAGCGTGCCGGTGCGCGCGGTGGTGCGCAGGGCCATCGACTGGCCCTTGAGCGGTCGCACCGGCAGGGCGAGATGTTCGGGCAGCAGGCCGCCCTCCCCGCTCCACGCGCCGGAGGCCAGCACGACGGTATCGGCCGTCACGGCCTCGTCGCCGGCCCGGATGCCGGTCACCGTTCCGCCGGACCAGTCGAGCCCGCTCACCGCCAGGCCCTCGACCAGCGTCACGCCGGCACGCCGACAGGCTTCGGCCAGTGCCGCCATAACGAGGCGGGGATCGACCTGGTGATCCAGTGGGCAATGGATTCCGGCGGTGACGGCCGGCCGCAGGGCGGGCTCAAGGCGCCGCACCTCGGTGCCCGGGAGCCACGCGGCGTCGAGGCCCGAGCGGCGCTGCAGGTCGTAGCGGAAGCGCAGGCGCTCGACCTCGTCGCGGCCGATGGCGACCACGACGGTCCCGTCCGCGCGATAATCGATCGGCAGGCCGGTCTCGGCTTCGAGGGCGTCGCGGAACCCCGGCCAGAGCCGGAGCGATTCGAGGGCGAGGGGCAGCAGCGGATCGGAGCCCGGCTCGTGCTCGGCGGCCGGGGCCAGCATGCCGGTGGCGGCCAGGCTCGCACCCGCGCCGATCGTGTCGCGCTCGATGACGACCACCGCGCGGCCGGCGCGTGCGAGCCGCCAGGCGATCGACAGGCCGATCAACCCGCCGCCGACGACGGCGACATCGGCACGCGCCGGCAGCGAGGCCTGCGCGGCGAAGCCGCCCGGGAGGCGGCGGCGTCCGATCGGCGAAACGGGGCGGTCAAAAGCCAAAGTCATCTCCGCGGAATTCCGTCGCGAAGATCGGGCCGTCTGCTTCGGTGAGAAGCGGTGACCTGCCATTCAGGCGGCCGCGGTCCAATCCCTACGCCGGTGTGAGCCGGATCAGGTTCGAAGGATTTCCGCGCCGCAGGTCCGGGGGACTTGCCAGCGGTTTCTCAGCCCCTTGCCGGGGATCTCCCTGGAACAGCGATAGATCTGGTCGCGTAGGCCCCGCGGGTCAAGCCTGATACGGCGAGCGGCGGTCTGGGATGCAACATTCCTGGTGGCGCAATCACCGATCGGATCTCCGGCCCAGGGCCTAATTCTGATCGCGTCGCTTGCCGGTTGAGCGATATGCGCCATGCTCGATCATTGAAGGCGTCCGCGGCACGAGCGTGCATGCCGGCATACCTGCGCCAGCGATTCCCAATATTTTAATTTTTTGAGTTATAATCAGTAATATTCAATGAATTTTCCATAAGAGATAGTCGTTAATTTTGAAAAAGTACTTGAATAATTCGCCCTTTATAATGCTATATAAATAATGAAAATCAAAAAGTAAATTTAATGCGGGGAGCTAGATTGGGTGATGAGGAGGTTTGCGCTATCAAAAGACGCAGCACGATAAGAGGCGATGTAACGAAATTTTCTTTGGGTGTATTGGCATGAATAGTTTTGGTCAAAAAATTTGCCTTTGCATGATCGTCAAGAATGAGTCTCACGTTATTCGCAGGTGTCTTGATTCTGTGAGATCCGTTATTGACCATTGGATCATTGTCGATACCGGCTCGACGGATGGAACACAGGATGTCATCCGCGCAGCGATGGCAGACATGCCCGGTACGCTTGTGGAGAGACCCTGGGTCGATTTCGCCTTCAACCGCACCGAGGCTTTAAAATTAGCGCGCCCGCACGCCGTATATAGTTTGATCATCGATGCCGACGATCAATTGATAATTCCCAATGATTTCTCGATGCCGAAGCTCATTGCGGCAGGGTACATGATGACGATTTTGGATGAAAATACAGAATACTGGCGTATACAACTGATTAAAAATAATAAAAATTGGCGCTATCGAGGCGTCGTGCATGAATTTCTGGAGTGCCAAAAGGACCCGCCAACACCCAAGCTGCCGCTTGCCATGCGTCGCGGCGACGATGGAGCTCGTCATCGCGATCGGTCGTCGGAACGACGAGATTTGGCGGTTCTGGAAAGAGCGTTAGCTGCTGAAAAAGACCCATTCATGATCGCGCGATACACGTTCTATCTCGCGCGATCTTATCGCGATGTCGGCGAAGATCTCAAGGCACTGGATTGTTATCTGAAGCGAAGCAGCCTCGGGTATTGGAAGGAAGAAGTATACATCAGTTTATTGAACGCTGCCTGGCTCATGGAGAAATTGAATGAGCCCGCGGAAAAAGTCCTGAAGCTGTACGATCGCATGATTCCCGTCTGTCCGGCACGGGCTGAGGCACGCCACAGCGCTAGCCAATACTGCAGACGCAAGGAGAAGTTTGCGGCGGGATACCGGTATGCGGAGTCCGGACTGTCCCTCAAGGCGCCAAAAGAAGGCATCGCAATAATGCCCTGGGTTTACGATTTTGGATTGCTGGAAGAATTTTCAATTCACGCTTATCACACGGCGCAACACAAGGCCTGCGCGGCGGCGTGCCTGAAAATACTCGACCTGCCGGAAGTTCCAGACGAGGTTCTCACCCGGACCGCAGCCTTGGCGAACGCAGTTCTAGTCAAGATGGCCGAGTCGGTGCCTGGATCGGGATAATCCCAGCACAGGTCTACGATCTTTCGATTATGGAGAGCCTAAAAGCTGGGGCAGTCGGAAAAATATCCGCGTCACACGGCTAAGCACAGAGGTTCTAAACGGCACTGATGTCATTGTTACGTATGGGGGCGAATTTATCAGTCCTGTGACATTTTGCGAAAACTCTCAGCTCGGCGCACGCGGCCGCAGGAATTTCGGGCGGAACACCGCCATGGGCTCGCGGAAGCCGTCGAGGACGTGCTCGCCCAGGGGGATCGGATCGCCCCAGAGGAAGTCCACGAACGGCTTCGACATCAGCAGCGGCTCGCCGAGCTGGCGGTTCAGCCGGGCGATCCGGCTGGCGAGGTTCACGTCGCGGCCGATGACCGTGAAGTCGAGCCGGGAGCCCGAGCCGACATTGCCGTAGGCGGCCTCGCCGTGGTGGAGCGCGATTCCCGCCGCCACCGGCACCGAGAACTGATGCAGGGCGTTGGCCTCGTCGAGGGCCGCCAGCGCGTTCTGGGCCGCAGTGAGCGCCCCCTTGGCGGCCCCCCCGAGATCGTCGCCCGATTCCCGGAAGATCGCCAGCAAGCCATCGCCCAGATACTTCAGGACCTCGCCGCCCTCACGCTCGATCGGCGGCACCAGGCAGTCGAAGAACACGTTGAGCAGCCCGACCGCCTCCTCGGGAGTCATGTCGGCGGAGGTCCGGGTGTAGTCCCGCATGTCGGCGAATAGGATCGCCGAGCGGATCCGCGTCACCTGTCCGCGGCGGATGTCGCCGGCCAGGATCGCCCGGTGCGGCTCGTCGCCGACATAGAGGCGCAGCACGTGGTCGAGTTGCTTGTTGAGGACGCGCATCTCTGCGACGGCGGCGAGCGCCGGCATGACGAAGCGGAGGATCGCGATGTCGTCCTCGCCGAACCCGTCGGGCGCCTTCGTCGCGAAGGTGATCCCGTTCTTGGTGCCGTTGGTGAAGAACAGCGGCGCCACGACGTAGTGGGTGTAGCCGCCGGCCTTCAGGTCCGGGATGATCGCGTAGGCATCGTCCGGCGTCTCGGCGACGTCGAGGATCAGCCACTCGCCGGTCTCGTGGACGGTGTGGAACGGGCTGTTGAGATAAGCCTCCTGCGAGCGGCCCCCGTGCGGGAACAGCCGCACGCTGGTGCCGCCGTCCCGGGTCCAGACCCGGCCCACGCCGGCATATTCCGAGTGCAGGGTGTCGATCGCGGTGGAGGCCCGATCCACCGGCACGCCGATGGCGATCAGCCGCTCGGCGAGGCCGGACAGCATGTCCTCGGCCTTCTGCAGCCGGGCGCCCTCGCCAAGCAGCCAGTCGCGGATGCCCACCGAGGGCTGGAGCGCGCCGAAGGGCACGTCGTCGGCTTCGGAGCCGTCCGCGAAGGCCGTCGGCAATCCGGGCGTTGGCGGGCGGCGTTCGAGCATGGCGCCAAGGTGGGGGCCGCGCAGCCGCCTGGCAACGCGGTCGGAGGGGAGGCGCCGCGGG
>NZ_CEEDEA010000027.1:0-53340 GCF_979253755.1 Methylobacterium sp. AC315 | reverse complement strand
GCTTTCCGGAAACGGCGCTCCCATCTCCCGACCCCTGCTGACGCAGGGGCCACCCGCCCCCGCAGAGGGGGCGGGAGACGCGCTTGAGGTCAGTCTTGGCCCACATCCACCAGCCAATGTGTGAACATCGTAGCCGGCAGAGGGGGGCGGGAGATCCGCCGATCCGGCCGCGTCCCTCACGGCTCCCGCCGCAGGACCGCGTAGGGCAGGTCGCGCAGGAGCTGGCCGAGATCGGCCCCCTCCCCTCCGGTCTCTACGATCCGCCCCGAGACGAGGTCGCGCCAGATTGTGCCCGCCCCGAGATCGACCCGGGTGCCGGCGAACGCCTCGCCCGACCAGACCGCCTCGCCGACGATGCCGGCGAACAGGCGCGGCACCGCCACGAACAGGTCGCCGCCCTCCTCGCCCGGGTCGGTCCGCCGGTAGGCGATCACGTGGGCCGCCCGGACGCCCCTGGCCTCGACCGGCTCGTAGGCCGCGCTGGCGTAGAAGGCCGGCCGCTCGGCCCGCTCGGCGAGCAGGCGCGCCAGGGTCGCCTGCTTGACCCGCCCGTCCGGCCAGTGCGGCAGCAGGTCGGCCGGTGCGCCGCCCTGCTCGAGCATGCGCTCGAGGGCCGGGTAATCCACCGGGCGGCGGTTGTCGGGATCGACGAACGAAAAGTCCCAGACCTCCGTGCCCTGGTAGGTGTCGGGCAGCCCCGGCAGGGTGCATTTCAGGACCGTGCGGCCCAGCCCCGCCAGCATGCCGAGATGGGCGAGCCGCCGGGCGAAGGGGCGCAGCTCGCGCAGGAAGTCCGAGCCCGGGGCGATCAGCGCCGAGAACAGCTTCTTGACCGCGCCCTCGTAGACCTCGTCGACGTTGACCCAGCTCGACCGGCGCTTGCCCTCGCGCATGGCCTTCTCGCCGTAGGCGATCAGCCGGTCGCGGAAGTCTTCGATCGCCGCCGTCTCGTCCCGCTCCAGCAGTTCCAGCGGCCAGGCGCCGAGGATCGCCTGGAAGAACATCCACTGGTCGTTGGCATCCGGGGCCGGCTCGCCGTCGATCCGGGCGAGGTGCGGCCCGGCGGTGCGCTGCCACAGGTCCCAGGCGCCGGCCCAGCCCTCCGGGATCTCGGAGAGCGCAAGCATCCGGGTCCGGGCATCCTCGCCGCGCTTGGTGTCGTGGGTCGCCGTGGTGATCATGGCGTTCGGCCAGTCGCGGGCGCGGGCGATCTGGAGGTCGTGAAAATGCTCGGCGTCGATGCCGTACTCGCCCGGATCGCCGCCGACCTCGTTGAGGCCGAGCAGGCAGGCGTACCGGTAGAACAGCGTGTCCTCCAGGCTCTTGGCCATGACCGGGCCGGTGAGCTGCTGGAACCGCCGGCGGAAGCGCAGCGCCACCCGCGGGTCCGGGCGGCCCGGCCCCGTGGTCTCGATCCGCCCGAGCAGCACGTCGGCGGCGAAATCGTGCACCGAGCGGTCCGGCAGGCTCGACCAGCGCTTGGCCTTGGCGACCGCGCCCTCGATCAGCCGCACGTCCTCGGGCTCGACCTCGCCCTCCTCCAGCTCCGGCGGCAGGTAGCTGCGATAGGTCGGGAAGCGGGCGATGATCTCGATCAGCGCCCGGCGCAGGGCGTTGACGGTGAAGTCGCGGGTGCGCCGGTCGGCATCGGCCACCTCCTTGAGATCGGAGGTCAGCACTTCCAGCTCGCTGGCGAAGCTAATCTCCAGGATCTCGGCCTTGGCGGCCCGGAGCTGGAACCCGTAGGGCTCGTCGAAGCCCGAAGCCCATTCGTACAGGCGCCGGACCTTCCCCTGCCGCTCCTTGTCCACCAGGATGCCGTCGAGCTGGTTGAGCACGTCGTAGCCCGTGGTCCCGGCCACCGGCCAGGGCCGCAGCCGCTCGCCGGGCTCCAGGATCTTCTCCACCACCACGTAGAAGCCCGGGCCGACGGCGGCCTGGAGCGCGCGGGCGTAGCCCAGCGGGTCGGCGAGCCCGTCGATGTGGTCGATGCGCAACCCGTCGATCCGGCCCTCGCGGATGTGCCGGAACACGGTCTCGTGCGAGCGGTGGAAGATGTCGGACAACTCCACCCGCAGGCCCGCCAGCGAGTTCACGTCGAAGAACCGCCGGTAGTTGATGTCGCTCGAGGCCACCCGCCAATGGGCCAGCCGGTAGGCCTGGGCCTCCAGGAGCCGGTGCAGCGGCCCGAAGCTGTCCGGGCGGCCCTTGAAGCCGTTGAGCAGCGCCAGGGTGCTGGCGGTGGCCTCCTGGATCAGGGGCGAGACGCCGTAGATCTCGGCGAGCCGGCGCTTGAGCCCCTCGGCCTCCTCCGGGAAGCCCGTCCGGCGGGTCTCGTCGGCGTCGATCGCCATGGCGCGCAGGCGCTCGGAGATGGCGAGCAGCTCCGCGGTGGTGTCGTCGTCCACCGCGCCGATGGCGGCGATCACCCGGTTGAGGATGGTCGGATAGCTCAAGGGGCGGATCGGCAGCTGGTGCTCGTAGTGCCAGACGCTGAAGGCGCCGGCCTCGGGATCGAACTTCAGCTCCAGCGTGCCCTGCTCCAGGGCCTCGCCGTAGCGCTCGCCCAGGAACGGGATCACCAGGTTGCGGCCGGCGCCGAGGCGCTGCCAGTCGATGTCGAACGCGTCCGCGAAGGGCGACAGGGAGCCCCATTCGAGCACCGAGAGCCACCACGGGTTGTCGGAGCCGCCGACGCCCATGTGGTTCGGGACGATGTCCAGCAGCAGCTTCAGCCCGTGCCCGTGCAGGGTCTCGGAGAGCCGGACGAAATCCGCCTCGCCGCCGAGCTCCGGGTTGATCGCGCCGTGATCGACGATGTCGTAGCCGTGGGTCGAGCCCGGCCGCGCCTTCTGGAGCGGCGAGGCGTAGACGTGGCTGATCCCGAGCTTCTTGAGATACGGGACAATCCGCTCCGCGTCCGCGAAGGTGAAGTCCTTGTGGAACTGCAGCCGGTAGGTCGATTGCGGCGGCGGCACGGCCAGCCGGGCGGAGCCCGAGCGCGGGCCCCGGGACTCGGCCGAGAGCGAGGCCGCCAGCTTGGCGAGCGGTCCCCCGGGGGCGGCGATGTCCACGAGGTCCCGGTCGAGCTTGCGCCGCCAGTTCGGATAGCCCTCGGTGGAGCCCGGCACGTTGGCCTGGGCCAGTTCCGAGACCACGTCCTCGTACTGCACGGCGGTCAGCATCGAGGGGGCGCGGGCGAGGTAGCGGGCGGCGGCCTCGAACGGCGCGGCCTCGGGGGGCTCGGCCGTCGGCAGGAGCTGCTCCCCGGCCAGCGCCTCGGTGAGGCGGCGGCGCTCGACCACCCGCTCGCCGCGCTCGGCCTCGGCGCGATCCTGATCGTACAGGCCCAGCGACTGGCGGGTGTCGGTGTCGACCCCGCGCCACCAGCCGACGAAGGTCGGCAGGTCGTGGGTGGTGATGGCGGTGAGCGCGTCGCGCGGGTAGGCGGACGGGGCCTTGAACCGGCCGTCCCCTTCCCGCTCGAAGGCCAGGATCCGGTAGCTGAGCACGCCGGCCCGCATCAGGGCGTCGGAAAAACCCTCGGGCGCGGTGCCGAGATCCTCGGCGATGACCAGGCACTTGTTGCGGTGGCTCTCCAGCCGCAGCACCGCCAGCATCGGCTCGAACGGCATCGCCACGTAGGCGCCGGCATGGGCGCCGGCCCCGAGCGGGATCAGGAACAGCCTTGCGAGCTGGAAGGCGTGGTCGATCCGGATCGCGCCGGCATGGCGCATGTTGGCCTGGACCAGGGCCCGGAACGCCGCGAGGCCGTCCCGCTCCATCTCCAGCGGGTCGAAGGCGGGCAGGCCCCAGTTCTGGCCCTTGGGGGCGAGCAGGTCCGGGGGCGCGCCGATCGAAACCCGGTCGGCGAAGCGCTCGGGATGGGACCAGATCTCGGAGCCGCCCCGGTCGGCGCCCACCGCGAGGTCGCGGTAGAGCCCGACCCGCATGCCGGCCGTGAGCGCCGTCGCGGAGGCCGCCGCGAGCTGGCGGTCGGCGAGGTATTGCAGCCACGCGTGGTAGCCCACCGCCTCGGCCTTCTCGGCCGCGAAGGCCACCACCGCCTCGGTGCCGGCGCGGCGGTACTCCTCCGGCCAGTCGCCCAGCCAATGGGCGCCCTGCTGCCGGAAATGCTCGGACAGGGCCTCGAACACCGCGTGGGCGGCGAGGTCGACGCCGCCCTCCTGGCGGAAGCGCTCGAAGTCCGCGTCGGTGCCGGCCCGGGCCGGGGATTCGAGCCAGAGGGCGCGCAGCACCGGGTCGAGCACGTCGGCCACGCCCTGGTGATCGACGAGCGCGGCCTCGCGCAGGGCCGTGATCGCGTCGGCGCGCTCGGCGAGCAGCGCCTCGGCCCGGGAGCCGGCGAGCCCCGGCAGGCTGCGCGGCGCGATGAACAGCGTCTCGAGGAACAGCCGCGAGGACGGCGAGTAGGGCGAGATCTTGGTCCGGTCGGAGCCGAACAGGGCGTGGACCGGGCTGAGCCCCAAGAACGCCGCCCCGCGCAACGCCGCCTCGCGGGCGGCCTCGCCGGCATCCGCGTAGGTGCCGATGCCGATGTTGGTGGCCGAGCGCAGGCCGTAGAGCTGGGCGGCCATGCCCCAGTCGGAGGCGCCCTCCTCCGTGTAGGGCCGCGGGCGCCAGCAGCGCTGGGGCGCGGCGATCACCCAGGATTCGGCCCGGATCCGGCCGGCCTGGACGGTGAGCCGGTGGTAGCCCGGGGTCAGCGGCGGCAGCTCGAAGCCCGCACCCTGGCCCGGCTCCGCCCCCTGCAGGTTGGCCCGGCCCTCGCGGGCGGCGCCGCGCTCGTCCACCAAGCGCCAGACCAGCGTATGCGGGGATCCGTCAGCGACGCGGACCGGCACCCGGGCGGCGCGGCGCGCCTCCACGGGCAGGAGCGGCGGGACCAGGCCGCCGCGCAGGGCCTCGACCTGGGCCAGGCTCTCGCCGATGCCGGCCTCGTCCTCGACCGCGAAGCCGAGCGCCGCCAGCAGGCCGCGCCGGACCTCCAGGGAGGTCTCCACCGGCTTGCCGAAGGCGTCGGTGTATCCGGAGGCGACGCCGACGAGGTCGGCGAGTTTTTCGAGGGGGCTCACGAGCGGGGCTCCGTCAGGAACAGGCCGGTCCAGGCGGGCAGGTCCCGTCCGGTCTTGTCGGGGGCGTTGGTCCAGACCACCCGGGCGCCGCCCGGATCCACCGCGAAGGCCTCTGTGCCGACATTGGCCACGAACCGCAGGGTGCCGGCACCGAACCGCCAGGTGCAGTCGACCACGTCGGCGCGCGGCAGGGTGGCGGCGGCGCCCTGGTAGCCGGATTTCGCCAGCGGCACCACGACCTCCCGCCGCAGGCCCAGCAGGCGCGTGGTCTCGGCCAGCACCTCCCGGTGCGGCGAGCGCGCCCGCTCGGACCAGTCGAGCTTGGAGGCCGCGAAGGTCTCGTGCTCGGTGGGATCCGGGATCTTCGAGGTGTCGTCGGCGAACGCGGCGAAGCTCTTGAACTCCCGGCGGCGGCCCTCGCGCACCGCCGTGTTCAGGTCTTCGTCCGGGGCGAAGTCGACGAAGAACAGGAACGGCGTCGAGGCCGACCATTCCTCGCCCATCCAGAGCATCGGGATCTGCGGCGCCAGCAGGAACCCGGCCCGGGCGAGGTCGAGTTTCGCGGGGTCGGCCAGATGCGACAGCCGCTCGCCGAGCGCCCGGTTCCCGACCTGGTCGTGGTTCTGCAGGAAGGTCACGAAGGCCGACGGCGGCAGGTGCGCCGAGGGCTCGCCGCGCGGATGGTTGTCGAGGGTGGCGAACGGCTCGCCCTGATACGCAAACCCCTCCGCTAGGCAGCGGGCCAGGCGCGCGACGGGTTTGTCGGCAAAGCTCTGGTAATAGCCGGCGTCCTCACCGGTGAGCAGCACGTGCCAGCAATGGTGCAGGTCGTCGGCCCATTGCGCGTCGTGCATCTTCGGCCGCCCGGCGCCGTCGCGCTCGAGCCAGCGCGCCTGGTTGGCCTCGTTCTCGAGCATCAGGTGGATGTCGCGGTCCGGGAAGGTCTTGCGGACCGTCTCACCGAGCTCGGCCAAAAAATGGCGCGGCGAATCGTCGAGGATGGCGTGGACGGCGTCGAAGCGCAGGCCGTCGAAATGGTATTCCTCCAGCCAGTACAGGGTGTTCTGGATGAAGAACTGCCGCACGGTGGCGCCGCTCTCCTTGCCGTCGAAGTTGATGCCGGCGCCCCACGGGGTCTGGTGGCGCTCGGTGAAGAAGGTCTTGGCGTAGGCGTGCAGGTAATTCCCGGCCGGCCCGAAATGGTTGTAGACCGCGTCGAGGTAGACCATCAGCCCGAGCCCGTGGGCGGCGTCGATCAGGCCCTTGAGGTCGTCCGGGCGGCCATAGGCGCCGTCGGGGGCGTAGGGCAGGACCCCGTCGTAGCCCCAGTTGCGCGAGCCCTTGAAGTCGGCGAGCGGCAGCAGCTCGATCGCGGTGACGCCGAGCGCCTTGAGATCGGGCAGGCGCGCCTGCAGGGCGGCATAGGTGCCCTCCGGGGTCGCGGTGCCGACATGGCACTCGTAGATCACCGCCTCCTCGAACGGACGCCCGGTCCAGGCCTCGTCCGTCCACGCGAAGGCGCGCGGATCGATGACCTCGCTGAGGCCCGAGACGTCGTCCGGCTGGAAGCGCGAGGCCGGGTCCGGCGCCACGAGGTCGCCGTCGACCCGGAATCCGTAACGGGCGCCGGGCTTCACCCCGGGCAGGGCGGTGCGCCGCCAGCCGCCGCCGGATTCCGGCAACGGATGCGCGACGCCGTCGACGACGAGTTCGACGCTCTGGGCGGTCGGGGCCCAGAGCGCGAAGCGCACGCCGCCCCCCACCATCTCGGCTCCGAAATCCATGCTGTGGGCGCGCCGCATCGGGCCACGGTCCTCGTCGTTGGCCGTGCGTCCCGAGGGACAAGCGCGGCAGGGATCATTGTCGTGGGAGAAGGCCCCGCACACGATCCGGTTCCCGCAGCGCAGCTATGGCGACGTGATGAGACGGCCAGCGTGCGAAAAATGGCGCGGGGGACCAAGTGGTAGGCTGTGGGGTCACGTTCGATAGAACAGGACCTGGCTGTCCGGGCGGAGTTGCAACAGGGCGTCGAAGTCCCTGAGGTTGCGCGTGAGCACGCAGAAGCCGAGCTTGAGCGCCTGCAGGAACAGGACGCAATCGTGGAGTGCGCCCATGCGGTCGTCCTTTGCATAGCCCTGGATCCGGCAGAGCATGCCCGCATAGACGGCGGCGCTTCCCAGGATCTCGGCGTCGGGCGTGAAGATCCGGTGCGCCGGCATCGCGTCGATCGCGGTTCCGATTGCCGCGACGGCCTGGGCGCTGCGAGGGTCCTTGGGATCGAGGACCCCTACCGTGTGCATCAACTCCTGGATGGCGACAGTGCTGTGGTTCACGATCCGGATGCCGAGGAGATCCTCGACCAGGGGCGGCGCCCGCCCCTGCATCTGGTCGATGTAGACGCAGGTATCGAGCAGGAGGGGACGGCCCGCCTGCGCCTGCCCCTCCAGGAAGGGCAGTGCGGTATCGTCCCGGCGCTGCAACGCCGTCTTCGGTGCCTGCCGACGCAGCCGTTCCGCAGCCTTGAAGGTGAAGGCCACTCGCTAGAAGCTCAGGTCGAGTTCCGGGTCGACCGAGGCCCGCAGCGTGCGGAATACGTCCGCGAAGCCATCCTCGATGGCGATGTTGGCGAGCGCGAACTCGATCAGCGCGGTATCGGAGTGAAGCCCCGTCCGGGCCTTGGCGCGTTCGATCAATTCCGGCGCGACGCGTCCGGAGATCCGGCTGGCCTTGCCCCGGGTCAGGCCGCTTTCCTGCGCGCGGGCCATGACAGCGGTAACGGAAGGGGCAAGGGCTGTCTCAGTCCCTGAGGCCTGCCTCGGCTGCGAACGATCTCCAGCCATGACGATGCTCCGATGACGTTCAACAAATCGTATGATCAGGCAACGTAACGCGCAGGACCCCCGCGCGCAATCATCTCGCTTCGACCGGCTCGAACTGGGGCCTGCTCTCAACCCCTCGCCACCCAACCGCTCGACACCCCCGCCCCCACGCCCGCCGCGGTGAGCACCAGCACCGAGCGGCCCGGCAGCGGCACCGGCGCGTCCGGCCCGTAGGACGGGGCGCCCGGCGGGACCGTGCCGGCGGCCTCTCCGGTGTCGAAGGCCGGCTGCCAGGGGCCGCCGATCACCGGGGCGAGGCGGAAGTCGAGGGGCTCCACCCCGGCGTTGAACAGCAGCAGCAGGCGGTCGCCGTCCCCGTCGTTGCCGATCTGCATGCCGAACACCTGCAGGCCGTCGTCGGCCCAGTGGTGGTTCTCCATCTCGGTGCCCTCGGGGGCGAGCCAGTGCACGTCCCGGAGGGGCGCCTCGGGGGTGGCCGGGACGCCGGTGAAGAAGGTCCGCCGCCGCAGGGCCGGCTGGGCCCGGCGCAGGGCCAGGAGGTTCGCCACGAAGCCGGTGAGCTGCGGGTCCGGGTCGCTGGTCCAGTCCATCCAGCTGATCGGGTTGTCCTGGGCGTAGGCGTTGTTGTTGCCGCCCTGGCTGCGGGAGCGCTCGTCGCCCATCAGCAGCATCGGTACGCCCTGGGCCAGCATCACGGTGGCCAGCATGTTGCGCTTCTGGCGGGCGCGGGCGCCCAGGATCGCCGGGTCGTCGGTGTCGCCCTCGACGCCGTAATTGCAGCTGACGTTGTGGCCGTGGCCGTCGCGGTTGTCCTCGCCGTTGGCCGCGTTGTGCTTCTGCTCGTAGGCCACCGTGTCGGCCAGGGTGTAGCCGTCGTGGCTGGCGATGAAGTTGACGCTGGCCAGCGGCGAGCGCCGGGACGGGGCGAACACCTCGCGCGAGCCGGTCAGCCCCTGGGTCAATTTCGCCAGGGTGCCGGAATCGCCCTTCCAGAAGCCCCGGGCCGCGTCGCGGAACTTGTCGTTCCACTCGCTCCAGCCGCGCGGGTAGCCGCCGAGCTGGTAGCCGCCCTCCCCGATGTCCCAGGGCTCGGCCACCATCTTGACCCGGGCGAGCACCGGATCCTGCGCCACCGCCTGGAAGAACGCCGCCTGCGGGGTGAAGGCGAGCGGCGCGCGCCCGAGGCTGGTGGCGAGGTCGAACCGGAAGCCGGCGATGCCGTAGGCGGTGACCCAGTGGCGCAGGGAATCGAGCACCAGCTGCATCACCCGCGGGTGGCTCGCATCGAGGGTGTTGCCGCAGCCGGTGCAATCGATCGTCCGGCGCCGGTCCGCGGGGTCGAGCTTGTAGTAGCTGGCATTGTCGATGCCGCGGAACGACAGGGTCGGGCCGCTGTGGTCGCCCTCGGCGGTGTGGTTGTAGACGACGTCGAGCCAGGTCTCGATCCCGGCGGCGTTCAGCTCGCGGATCGCCGCCTTGAGGCCGCCGAGCCCGCCCTCCCCGAGGTAGCGCGGATCCGGGGCGAAGTAGCCCAGGGGCTGATAGCCCCAGAAATTGACGAGCCCCTTCTCGACCAGAAAGCGGTCGTCCGCGAAGGCCTGGATCGGCAGCAGCTCCAGGGCGGTGACCCCGAGCTTGACCAGGTGCTCGATGATCGCCGGATGGGCGAGCGCCGCGTAGGTGCCGCGCTCCGCTTCCGGGATGGCGGGATGGGTGCGGGTCAGCGCCTTGACGTGCGCCTCGTACACCACGGTCTCGGTGAGCGGCCGGCGCAGCGGGGCGAGGGCGAGGTCGGGCACCTCCGGGGCCGTGACCACCCCCTTGGGCATGTAGACCGCGCTGTCCCGCCGGTCGATCCGGCTCTCGTTTCCCCGGCGGTGGCCGTAGAGCGCGTCGTGCCAGCGGATCCGGCCCCGGATCTCCCTGGCATAGGGGTCGAGCACCAGCTTCGAGGCGTTGAACCGGTGGCCGTTCGCCGGATCCCAGGGGCCGTGCACCCGGTAGCCGTAGAGCTGGCCCGGCAGCACCCCGCGCAGGTAGCCGTGCCAGACGTCGTCGGTGCGGCAGGGCAGCCGGACCGTGCGGGTCTCGTGCCGCTCCCCCGGCTCGAACAGGCAGATGTCCACCGCGGTGGCGTGCTCGGAGAACAGGGCGAAGTTGACCCCGCGCCCATCGAAATGCGCGCCGAGCGGCGCCGGCACCCCGTCATCGACGGCGATCATGGGCGGGGTCCGGTTTTGTGGGAGGTGGGGGGATGGGAGGGCGCGCGGTCATTCATAGGGTTCTGGATGGCGCTCGGCTCGCAGGGGCGTTCGGTCCAGGTATGACACGCGCCCTTCCTTCCCCGCAAAGGCCGGCGGGTTCGGGGAACGCAGTCCGGATCCTTCCCGGCGGCAGGAGAAGCCGCATCGCAGCGGGCGCGCGCCCTCCCTCCCCCCTTTGCGGGCTGCGGGTCAGACTGGTTGGAAGACCCATCTCCCGAGGAGCGATCCCCCCTATCGGATGACCCGCGTCGTCTTTCCGGGGCGCCGGAGGCGAGCCCGGACCCAGAACCACTGTCGGCGCAAGGGTCGGCGCAAGTGTCGGTTCAAGGGGCGGCGCAAGTGCTGGACACGTCGGCGTCTCTGGATCCCGGGCTCCGCTGCACGGCCCCGGGATGACGGCGCGCGGCCGTATCGGTCAGGTCTTCACGAGGGGAAGACCGAGCCTTCCGCCCTGAGCAGAGATCAAAATTCCGACCTGTCTAACCCGGAGCTCTGCGGCGGAGGGAGGCCCCGGAAGAGGGCGAGAGAGAAGGGCGACGGCTGCAGGACAGGGTTTCACCCGTCATGCCGGTCGCGCCTTGTCGGGAAGCCGGGTTCTCGTCTCCCGATGCGGGCCTCACGGCCGGCCCACCCTCCCCCGCAGAGGGGGAAGGGAGAGGCGCGCCTCGGCTGCCGCCCTGATCCGCCTACTCGGCGGCCGCGGCGGCGGTCGGGGGCTCGCGCTCCATGGTGCGGAAGTTCTCCAGCTCCGACAGGAAGTTGCGGGCCCACCAATCCACGTCCTCGCGGGTCATGCGCTCGACCATCGGCTTCCACCGCGCCAGCCGCTCGGCCTTGGGCATGTACAGGGCGGAGCGGATCGCCTCGGCGACCTCGAACCGGTCGTAGGGGTTGATCAGCAGCGCCTCGGGCATCTGCCGGGCCGCGCCGGCGAATTTCGACAGGACCAGGACGCCCGGATCGTCCTCGCTCTGGGCGACCACGTATTCCTTGGCGACGAGGTTCATGCCGTCGCGCATCGGCGTGACCAGGCCGACCCGGGCCGCCCGGTACAGGCCGGCCAGGACCGGGCGCGGGTAGGCCTTGGTGATGTACTGGATCGGCGTCCAGGCCGGGTCGCCGAGCGCGCCGTTGATCTCGCCGACCTTCTCGTTCACGTCCCGGGCGAGCTGCTCGTATTCCGGCACCTCGCTGCGGGATTTCGGGGTGATCTGGATGTAGGTGACGTTGCCGCGCTGGTCGGGATTCGAGGCGAAGAAGCTCTCCACCGCCTCCATCCGCTCGGACACGCCCTTGGAATAGTCGAGCCGGTCGACGCCGATCAGCAGCTTGCGGGTGCGCAGGCCCGCGATGGTCTCGCGCACCACCTTGTTGGCGTTGGCCTTCTCGGCCGCCTCCTTGAAGCCGGCGACGTCGATCCCGATCGGGAAGGCGCGGATCCGGGTGCGGCGCCCGTCGACCATCAGCGAGCCGCCGCCCAGCGGGATCGCCCGCTGGGTGTCGACCAGGTTGCGCTGCAGGTTCTGGACGTCGGCCTCGGTCTGCAGGCCGATCAGGTCGTAATCGACGATGGCGCGCAGCAGCTCGGTGCTCGCCGGCAGCGAGTTGAACACGTCGGCGGCGGGCCAGGGGATGTGGTGGAAGTAGCCGATCGGGTTGTCGAGCCCGAGGCCGCGCAGCTCGGCGGCCAGCGGCAGCAGGTGGTAATCGTGCACCCAGATGATGTCGTCGGGCTCGACCAGCTTGGCGAGCGCCCGGGCGAAGGTGCGGTTGACGCGGCTGTAGCCGGCGTAATCCGAGCGCGAGAACGCGCCGAGCCCCAGCCGGTAATGCATGATCGGCCACAGGGCCCGATTCGCGAAGCCGGCGTAATATTCCAGGTGGTCCTGCGGGGAGAGGTCGACGACGGCGTACTGGACCCGGCCGCGGTCGATCAGCGTCGGCTCCTCGGAGGGCTCCTCCGAGATGTTGCCGCTCCAGCCGAACCACAACCCCTCGTAGGCGGTGAACGCCTCCTTCACGGCGACCGCGAGGCCGCCCGCCGCAACCGCCTTCCCGCCATCCTCGGGGATGGCGACGCGGTTCGATACGATCACAAGGCGTGCCACGCGGGTCGGCTCCGGATCATGGGCGCGGTCCGCGTCGAGGACCGCGCCGCGCCTGCATCGGGACTTCTCTTATAGCAGAACGCGCGGAGTCCCTGCGCGATCCTTTGTCGAAGCAACCCAAGCGTGAAGCCGGGCGCGGGTCAAGTCGAGCACGCCGCCGCGCCGGACAGGATCGCCGCCCTGTCCGGTGCCGGCCGCCGGGTTCCGAACGCCTCCGACGCCCGTCCGGTCAGCCTTCGAAGGCGATGCGAAGGGAAGCCCGGAGCGTGTTGAAGAGCGGGCGAAGCGTCGCCGTTGTGCAAGCGTGGCGGTTCTGCCAGACCGCGCCTGAACGCCGGCTGAGCGGCGGCCGCGAACCCGCGCGGAGCGGTCCTTCGGGATCGGCCGGAACCGGTGACAGCCCAACCGGTTACTCAGCCATCGCGGGGGCCGCGGTCGCCGCAAGCGGCACCATCCCTGCGCCGCGAGGAGTGTTTTCGAGATGGCCGGCAACGAGTTCCCGCAGGACGCGCCGAAGGACCCGCTCAAGGATCCGCTGCACGATGGCCCCGGCGAGCGCGCCCAGTGGCGCGCGCTGCAGGGCGATGTCGAAGGTCTCGCCGACGAAGCCGCCGAGCGCGGCCGCGGCCTGATCGATGCGGCGCGACTCCAGGCCCAGGACTACGTCGAGCGGCGCAAGGGCGACGCCGCGCAGTCGGTCCACGAGCTGGCGCAGACGATCCGCAATTCCGGCCGCGACCTCGGCGACAAGCCGAACGTGCGCGCCTTCTTCGACAGCGCCGCCGACGGCCTCGAGCAGCTCGGCTCCTCGATCGAGCGGCGCAGCCTCGGCGACTTCTACGGTGAGGCCGAGGCCTTCGCCCGGCGCGCTCCGGTAGCGGTGGCGGTGGGGACCTTCGTGGCCGGCCTGATCGCCGCCCGGTTCATCAAGTCGTCGAGCCTGCCGCCGGAAGCCCCGGACGGCGACGCCCGCGACAGCTTCCGGGCCTGAGACCATGGCCCAGGGTCCTGATCCGCGCCAGACCGGCGCCTCCAGCATTCAGAGCCTCATCGGCGATGCGCTGCGGGAGACCAACGAGCTCGCCCGTAAGGAAATCGCGCTGTTCCGCGCCGAGATGGCGGGCAACGTCCGCCAGCTCATCGTCGGCCTGGCCTGCATGGTCGGCTCCGCGGTGTTCGCCGTGGTCGCCCTGCTGGTCCTGATCGGCGCGTTCGTGAAGTGGCTCGCCACCATCGTGGGCTCCGAGTGGCTGTCGGCGCTCATCGTGGGCGGCGTACTGCTGGTCATCGCCGTCGGCATGGCCCTGTGGGCGCGCAGCGTCCTGTCCCTCTCCACCTTGGCGCCGACGCGTACGACGCGCCAGGTGCGCCAGGATGCCCAGGCCCTGTCGGAGCGCGTGTCCGGATGAGTTCGATGACCGACCTCGAGAAGGAAATCGAGGCGAGCCGGGCTCGGCTCGACGACACGATCGACCAGATCCAGGGCAAGCTCTCGGTCCCGAACATCGTGGACGAGATGCTGGGCAACGCCCGGCGCACGCCCGCACTGAGTGGCGTCTACGACGGGGCCCTGGAGGCGGTGCGCCGCAACCCGGTGCCGGTCCTTCTGATCGCCGCCGGGGTGGGTCTGCTGTTCAACCGGATGGCACGGGATGCCGAACGCCGCCGGACCCAGGTCTCGGCCGAGCGCGTGGCCACGCTCAACACCGGTACGGCCCGCGGCTACGACCCCGATCTCCCGACGGCGCGTCCGCCCCGCGATCCCCTCGAGACGACCGACATCTGACACCCGAACCGTGACGACCCGAGCCCGGCCGGAGAGCCGGGAGGGGCTCCACCCCCCAGGCGCCGCCGCGACGGACATCCGAGGACACCGCCATGACTGACAAGCCGAATCCGTCCAGCCTCCCCGATCAGCTCGCCGCCGCGGCGGGCATGCCCACCGGCTCGAGCGACAGCAGCCTGCGGCCCGATCCGGCCGGCCACGGCGACACCCGCCCGGCTCCCGGCGAGGCGGCGGGCGACTTCACGCTCCGCCCCGACCCGCGCGGGCTGCACGATCCGCTTCCGCACGGCGCCGCGGCCCGGCCGATCGACGCGGCCGCCACCGCGCGGGAGAACGCCCAGGCGGCCGGCGAGCGCGCCAGCGATCTCGCCGGACAGGCCCGCCAAACCGTATCGGAGTTGGCCGACGACATCGGCGACCGCCTCGGTAGCGCCGCCGACCAGGCCCGCGCGCGGGCCGCTTCGGCCTATGACGATGCCCGGGAGCGTGCCGGGGCGCTGCACAAGCGCAACCTGCGGGCGCTCGACGACATCACCACCCAGGGGATCGACGGTCTCCAGCGCGGCCGCAGCGCGGTCGAGCGCTTCGTGGACGACAATCCGCTGCTGGTGGGCGTCGTCGGCGTCGCCGCCGGCCTGCTGCTCGGCGCGCTGCTGCCGCGCACCCGCCAGGAGGACCGCAACATCGGTCCCTGGGCCGACGAGGTCCGCGACCAGGGTCTGCGCTACGCCCGCGAGGTGACCAGTATGGGCCGCGAGTTCGTTCAGACCGCCCTCGACCCGGACAACCTCAACGCGGCGGTCCGCAAGGCCACGGATCCCGACGGGCATACGCCGCCGGAGAACGAGCGGACCGCACACAACCTCTGATCACGACGAGGAAACCGCGCGCTGGCCCCGAGGCCAGCGCGCGGTTTCTTTCACGCGCGATACAGCCCCGCATGCGCCTCACGGAGCAGGTTCTTCTGGACCTTGCCCATGGTGTTGCGGGGCAGTTCGTCCACGAACAGCACGCGCTTGGGGCATTTGAACCGGGCGAGACGCTCCTCCAGAGCCGCCAGCACGCCGGACTCGTCCGGCGCGTTCGCGCCGCCGACAACCACGGCTGTGACGGCTTCACCGAAATCCGGGTGTGCCAGTCCGATCACCGCGGATTCGACCACGCCCGGCAGGGCGTCGATCTCGGTTTCGACCTCCTTGGGGTAGACGTTGAAGCCCCCTGAGATGATCAGATCCTTGCCGCGCCCGACGATGTGGACGTAGCCCCGGGCATCGACCTTGCCGAGGTCGCCGGAGATGAAGAAGCCGTCCGGCCTGAACTCGGCCGCGGTCTTCTCCGGCATCCGCCAGTAGCCCTTGAACACGTTTGGGCCCTTGACCTCGATCATGCCGACCGCATCCGGGCCCAGCGCCGCGCCGGTCTCGGGATCGACCACCCGCAGGGATACACCCGGCAGCGGAAATCCGACCGTGCCGGCGACCCGGTCCCCCGTGTAGGGGTTCGAGGTGCTCATGTTGGTCTCGGTCATGCCGTAGCGCTCGAGGATGGCGTGGCCGGTGCGGGCCTGCCAGTCCCGGTGCGTCTCCGCGAGCAGCGGCGCCGAGCCCGATACGAACAGCCGCATGCCTTTCGCCGCGTCGGGGGTCAGGCCCGGCTCCTTCAGGAGGCGCGTGTAGAAGGTCGGCACGCCCATCAGGGCGGTCGCCCGGCCCATCAGGCTCAGGATCAGCTTCGGATCGAGGCGCGGCAGGAACAGCATGGTGCCGCCGCTCGCCAGCACCGTGTTGGTCGCCACGAACAGCCCGTGGGTGTGGAACACCGGCAGGGCGTGGATCAGCACGTCGTCGGCGGTGAAGCGCCAGATCTCGACCAGCGTGCGGGCGTTCGAGGCGAGGTTGTCGTGGGTCAGCATGGCGCCCTTGGAGCGCCCGGTCGTGCCCGAGGTGTACAGGATCGCGGCGAGATCCTCCGGGCCGCGGGGCACGTCCGTGATATCCGTGTCCTGTCGGTCCGCGGCCTCGGCGGCGCTGCCGGTCCCCGCGGCATCCAGCGTCCAGGTCTCGCGGATGCCGGAGGCGGCTCCGGCGAGGGCGTCGCGCCGGCCCGGGTCGCAGACGAAGATCGTGGGCTCGGCATCGCCGAGGAAATATTCGATCTCCGCCGGGGTGTAGGCCGTGTTGAGCGGCAGGAACACGGCGCCGGCCCGTACGACGCCGAGATAGAGGAAGATCACCTCCGGGCTCTTCTCGACCTGGACCGCCACCCGGTCGCCGGGCTGCACGCCCGCCGCCCGCAGGGCCGCCGCGTAGGCGCCGGAGCGGGCGATCAGGTCCGCGTAACTGTATCGGCGCCCGTCCGGCGTCTCGATCACGGTCTTGGCAGGATCCGGAACGCCGTCCCGGACCAGGGAGAAGAGGTGGTTCGTCATCGTGAGGCTTGAGCTATCACGGGCCATGGGGTTCAGGCAGCCATAGAACCGTTGGCGACCGCCCCGCAATCGCAGGCCGGCTCTCCGCCATGACGTTCACCGGGCGTCGATGCGCGAACCGAGATCCCCTTCAGGGTGAGGAAGCCCCCGGCTCACGCCTCGGCGAGCACCACGGCCCGCGGCGGCGGCAGCTTGGTGCGCAGCTCCCGGGTGACTGCCGGCGAAGCCGCCACGGTGCCGAGATTGGCGTAGGTCTCGTGGTTCTTCTCGATCGCCGCCAGGTCGTAGAGGTAGTTCACCATCAAGCCGTGCGACTGGGCCAGCCCCTTCTTCGCGGTGTCGCCGAGGAAGTTGATCCGGTCCAGCCGGGCGCCGTTGCCGAGGTGGAACCGGGCCACCGGGTCGAGCGGGCGCCCGCGCTCGTTCTTGGCGCGCAGGAAATAGGCGGCCGCGGCCGGGATCAGCGCCTTGCGCACCGCCTCGGCCCGGGCCTTGTCGGCGTGCCAGTCCGGATCGTCCAGGGCCCGCAGGATCTCCACATCCTCGGGCAGCAGCCCCTGCGGACTGTCGGCCCGGCGCTCCCGGGCGAGCCAGGCCGCGAAGCCGGGCACCGGCGAGAGCGTGACGAAGGTCTTCAGCGAGGGCACCTCGCGGGTCAGATCCTCCACCACCTGCTTGATCAGAAAATTGCCGAAGGTGACGCCGGCCAAGCCCTTCTGGCAGTTCGAGATCGAGTAGAAGACCGCCGTGGTGGCCGCCCGCGGCTGCAGCGGCTTGCGTTCCTGCGACAGGATCGGGGCGATCGCCGGGGCGACCTGCTCGGTGAGCGCGACCTCGACGAAGATCAGCGGCTCGTCGGCCAGGGCCGGGTGGAAGAACGCGAAGCAGCGCCGGTCCGGCGGCTCGATCCGGGCGCGCAGGTCGTCCCACCCGGAGATCGCGTGCACCGCCTCGTACCGGATGATCTTCTCGAGGATATGGGCCGGCGTGGTCCAGTCGATGTGCCGCAGCACCAGGAAGCCCCGGTTGAACCAGGATGCGAACAGGTGCTCGAAATCGGAATCGAGGCTGTCGACCGCGTCGAGCACCACCGGGTCCGCCTCGGCCCCGGTGCGCAGCGCCTTGCGCAGGTGGAACAGGTCCTCGCGCATCCGCACCAGGCTCAGCGTGCCGCCGCGGGCGAGGTTGAGGCGGCGAATCAGCTCCTGGCTGCGCGGCTCGGCGGCCTCATGCAGGGTGCCGAGGCGGGCGCGGGTCGGATCGGCCCGGTAGGCGGCGATCGCCTCGTCGACGGCGGCGTGGTCCGCGTCGAAATCCAGCGCGATCGCCCGCAGGAAGGCATGACGCTCCGGCTGGCCGAAGCTGGCGTAGCGGTCGAGGATCAGCCGCGCCAGCGCCACCCCGGAGGCCTCGCCGCGCCGGGAGATCAGGTCCTCGCACAGCTTGACCAGCTCGCCCGCGCTGGCACGGCCGCCGATCTCGCCGCGTCCGATGCCGATCAGGTCGCGGCCGCGCTCGCTGATGGTCTGGAGCAGGTCGCCGAAGAAGGAGATCGCCGCCATGACCCTTGCACTGACCCCTGTCGGACCTGACGTCTCTCCGGACCCGTCCGCCGGTCTGCGGAGCGGGACGCCCTCGTCCCGTCACGCAGGGACACGGCGGTTCCCGGCTCCGTCCGCCATTCTATGGTGGCGCAGCCGTCCCGACCAGAGCTTGAGCGGTCGCACGAACCAACGAACGCCCACCCTGCAACTCGAAGACGAACACCGTGTGACGGGTGGAACCAGAGGTTCGCCAAGCACCGTCCCGAACGACGGCGTTCGGGGAGGATGCGACGCGGACCCTCAGAGGCGCTCGGCCAGGGTGGCGAGGTCGGCCCGCTCCCGCCAGTCGCCGAGGCCGTGCTGGCGGGCGAAGCGGAGTTCGGCCGCCCGGAGCGCACGTTCCGGATCGCGGGCCCGCGTGATCTCGACGGACCCGATGGTGAAGGGCACCCCGAGGATCTCCCGGGCGAACTCGACGCGGTAGTTCGGCATCCCGTACTCCCTGCTGCAGCGGTTCCGACGTCGCCATGCGGAACGAAACCAACCCCAAGACCGTATCCGGATGAGGAGCCCCGGTCGGCTTCGGCTGGGCTTCGGCCCATGGGACGTGACCGGCAGCGCTTCCGCTGCGGACGGCCTGAACCGCGTCGACCGGATATGGTGCGGGGCGCGGGCCCGTGAAGGGGTTCGGGGCGTGGCGGAGGGCTGCAGGCCCGGCGCTTGCCGGACGGCGCGCTCTGCCCGTATCGATCTCGGCCCTGCCCTCCCTCACCCGTACGGACCTCACGATGGCCCCCATCACGGCCCTCCCGCGGCGGCGCGCCCGCCTGCTCCCGATCCTGCCGTGACCACCATCCTCGACGCGAAGGCCCGGCTCGGCCTGACGCTGATCGCCGGCGGGGCGGTCGCCAACATCTATTACAATCAGCCGCTGCTCGGCCTGATCGTCTCCGAGTTCGGCGATGCCGCCGCCCTCTGGGTGCCGACCACGGCCCTGGTCGGCTACGGGCTCGGCATCATCGGGCTCGTGCCCCTGGGCGACGCCCTGCCCCGCCGCCGCCTGATCGTGGCCCAATGCCTCGGGCTCTCCGTGGCACTGCTCGCCGTCGGCCTCGCGCCGAACCTCGCCTGCCTGGCCCTGGCCCATCTGGTGGTCGGCGTCCTCGCCTGCGCGGCGCAGCAGGCGGTGCCGTTCGCGGCCGAGCTTGCCCCGGATGCGAGCCGCGGGCGGATCGTCGGCCAGGTGATGACCGGACTGCTCACCGGTATCCTGCTCGCCCGCACGGCGAGCGGGTTCCTGGGGGCGCATCTCGGCTGGCGGGCGGTGTTCCTGGCCGCCTCGCTCCTGGCGCTCGTCATGGCGGGCATCGCCCGCGCCACCCTGCCGCACACGCCGCAGACCCATCCGCTGCGCTATCGTGCCCTGATGCTGTCGATCCTGCACCTCGCCCGGTCGCAGCCGGTCCTGCGCACAGCGAGCCTGTCGCAGGCGCTGCTGTTCGCCGCGTTCAACGCCTTCTGGGCGACCCTCGCGCTGCTGGTCGAGGGCCCGCCCTTCGGGCTGTCCGCCGCCGGGGCGGGGCTGTTCGGGGTGATCGGGGTCTGCGGCGCGTTCGTCGCCCCCGTGTCGGGCCGCTTCACCGACCGGAGTGGCGCCCGGCCCGTGGTGCTCGGCGGCAGCCTGATGGTCGCCCTGTCGTTCCTGGTGCTGTGGGCCGGGGGCACGTGGTCGCTCGTCGCCGTCGGGCTCGGCGTCCTGCTGATCGATATCGGCATGAACGGCGCGCTCATCGCCAACCAGACCCGGGCCTACGCCCTGGTGCCGGGGGCCCGGGGCCGCATCAACACCGTGCTGTTCACGACCCTGTTCGTGTTCGGGGCGCTCGGCGCCTTCGCGGGCTCGCAGGCGTTCCTGATGGTCGGCTGGCCGGGGGTCTGCGCTGTGGGGCTGGTCTTCTCGGTGCTGGCCGTGCTGGTGGCGGCCCGCGACCGGCACGGGCTGGCAGCGCCGTCTACCTGAGCACCCGCGACAGGCGACACCACGCCGCCTTCCCGGCCGGCAGGCCGAAGCGCAGGCGCTCGGGCCGCTCGGGGAAGCGCCGCACCGCGATGCCGCCCTCGGCGAGCCGCCGGTACAGGCCCGGGCCGTCCGCGAAGTCTGCGGTGCGGAACAGGCTGGTGCCGCCGATGACGGTTCCGCCGCCGCGGGCGATCAGCCGGTCGAGGCGGCCCGCATCCGCCGCCCGCGACCGGGCCGCCTCCGCGCGCCAGTCCACGTCCGCCAGGGCCGCCCGCCCGATCGCCAGGGCCGGCCCCGACACCGCCCAGGGACCGAGCGCCGTGGCGATCCGGCCCGCCGTCCCGGAATCCGTCACCGCGAAGCCGAGGCGCAGGCCGGCGAGCCCGTAGGTCTTGCCGAAGGAGCGCAGCACCACGAGCCCAGGTCCGACATGCGGGCACAGGCTCGCCACCGGCTCCAGGTCCGCGAAGGCCTCGTCGGCGACCAGCAGGCCGCCGCGGGCGCGCAGCGTTTCCGCCAAGGCGAGCCGATCGGCGAGCGGATGGGTCCGCCCGTCCGGGTTGTTCGGATCCACCAGCACCGCGACGGCCGCATCGCCGACCGTCTGGATCCCGTCGACCTGCGCCACCGCGTGCCCCGCCCGCGCCCAGGCGGCGGCGTGCTCGGCATAGGTCGGGCCGACAACCGCCACCCGGGTCGGGGCCACCATCCGGGGCAGGGTCTCGATCAGGATCTGGGTGCCGGGGGCGGGCACGACCTGAGCGGCGCCCGGAGCCCCGTACGCCGCCGCGGCCGCCTCCCGTAGGGCCTCGACCTCGGCGGCGGCGGGAAGCCGCGTCCAGGCGCTGGCCTCCACCGGCGGCACGCGATACGGGACCGGATTGATCCCCGTCGAGAGGTCGAGCCAGGGTTCCGGCGCGTCTGGAAAGGCGTCCCGGAGCCCTCCGAGATCGCCGCCATGGGGGATGACACCCGGGATCGCCCCCGGCCTCGGAGCGGGATTCCAGAAACGATGGTCCATCCGCCCGACACGCTCGCCATCCTCGCCCTCGCCCTCGGGATCGAGGCGGCGTCCGGCTACCCGGACGCGCTCTACAAGGCCATCGGCCACCCTGTCACCTGGATCGGCCGGCTGATTTCCTGGCTGGAGCGTGGCCTGAATCGCGGTTCCGGGCGCCGCCGCCGGGTCGCGGGCTGCGTCGCGCTGGTGCTTCTTCTGGCGATCACGGGGCTGCCGGCCTGGGCGCTCACCGGCCTCGCCCTGTGGGCGGGTCCCCTCCCCGCCTTCCTGCTGCTCGGCCTGCTCTGCGCGAGCCTGCCGGCGCAACGCAGCCTCAACGACCACGTCGCGGCCGTGGAGACCGCCCTGCGCGACGGCGGCCTGGCGGCCGGGCGCCGCGCCGTGTCGATGATCGTCGGGCGCGACCCGGACCAGCTCGACACGCCGGCGGTGTGCCGCGCCGCCATCGAGAGCCTGGCGGAGAATTTTTCCGACGGGATCGTGGCGCCGGCCTTCTGGATCGGGTGTCTGGGCCTGCCCGGCGGCGCACTCTACAAGGCGATCAACACCGCCGACAGCATGATCGGCCATCGCAGCCCGCGCTACGCGGCCTTCGGCTGGGCGGCCGCCCGGCTCGACGACCTGGTGAACCTGCCGGCCTCCCGGCTCGCCGGCCTGCTGATCGTCTGTGCGGCGCTCCTGCGCGGCGCCGACGCACGCGGCGGCCTTCGGGCGATGGCCCGCGATGCCGGCCGGCACCGCTCGCCCAATGCCGGCTGGCCCGAAGCCGCCATGGCCGGTGCGCTCGGCCTGAGGCTCGCGGGTCCGCGGGTCTATGACGGCACCCGCGTCCCCGACGCGCATATGGGCGACGGCCGGGCCGAGGCCACGGCCGACGACATCGCCCGGGCCCTGACCCTCTACCGCACGGCCTGCCTGCTTCAGGGCGGCCTCGTCCTCACCCTGCTCGCCCTCTGGTTCGCCGTGCTGGGCTGACCCGACGGCACGGCCTGCGCCAGGGCTCTGGGTTGCATCATTTTTTTCGAAAGCCGGGACCCGCCTTTCGGGAGGATGCGCTACGCTGGGTTGAGCGGTCAGGGAGAAGCCGATGCGCGCGGTGTTCGTCGATGCCAGCGAGACCCTGGCGGCGGTGGCGCACCGCCTGCTGCGGCCGGACGATCCCGCGTTCGCGATCAACCTCCAGCCCGACATCGCCCCGGAGGACCTGCCCGCCCTGCTGGCCGGCGCAGAGATCGCGGTGATCGACCACACCGCTCTCCCGGTCGACGTGGCCCGCGCCTGCACGGGATTGCGGCACGTGGTGTTCCTGGGCACCGGCGCCCGCAGCTACATGGACCCGGAAGCGCTCCGGACCGCATGCGGCGTCACGGTCCACACGATCAAGGGCTACGGCGACACCGCGGTCGCGGAATGCGCCTTCGCGCTGATGTGGGCCGCCGCCCGGGGCCTGCCCGAGATGGACCGGGCCATGCGGGCGGGGCGGTGGCTGCGCACCGAGGCGATCCAGCTCACCGGCAAGACCGTCGGACTGATCGGCTTCGGCGGGATCGCGGGCGAGATGGCACGGCTCTGCCACGGCGCAGGCCTGCGGGTGCTGGCCTGGAACCGGACCCCGAGGACGCATCAGGGCGTCGCGTTCGTGTCCTTGGAACAGCTGCTGCAAGAGAGCGACGTGGTCTCGCTCCACCTGCTCCTGACCGACGAGACCCGCGGCTTCCTGTCGGCAGCGCGCATCGCCGCGCAGAAGCCCGGCGCGATCCTGATCAACACCGCCCGGGGGGCGTTGATCGACGAGGATGCCCTCGTCGAGGCGCTTCGCACGGGGCGGATCGCCGCGGCCGGGCTCGACGTGTTCGCGGTCGAGCCGCTTCCCGCCGACCACCCGCTCGCGCGCCTGCCGAACGTCGTCCTGTCGGCGCATTCGGCCTTCCGCACGCCCGAGGCCAGCGACAACCTGATCGGCGCCGCCCTCGACCATTGCCGGCGGATCGCCGTCGGCTGATCCCGTCAGTGCTCGGTGCCGGGCATGTTCGCGCGTGGCGCGCCGCCGTGATCGCGGATCACGCTGGAGCGTTCCGGCGAACCCTTGGCGTCGGCGACCTGCTTCCGTGCTGCGGCGGCCAGGAACCAGACGCCGCCCAGAGTGCCCAGGGCGAGGATCAGAAGCGGAATGCCTTCGCTCATTGCGGTACCCTCATCGATGATGTCCCGCGGGAGCGCGAGGTCACATCATCGTGCCGGATTGAGCGGCACGATGAAGGATAACGCGCGATGACGACCGATGTTCAGGCGGCGCGGGGCCTCGTCGTCGTCGCCCCGCGCTTGGCCGCATCCCGCCGCAGGGCGGAGAGCACCACGAACATCGCCCCGGCGCCGATCGCCAGGCAGGCGGACAGGAACAGCATCGGCACGAGGTCGCTCTTGGTCTGGTCGCGGATGAACGGGACCATGTTCTGCGCGACGAAGCCGCCGAGGTTGCCGACCGAGTTGATCGCCGCGATCCCGGCCGCCGCGGTCGCCCCGCGCAGGAAGGTCGCGGGCATCGACCAGAAGACCGGCTGGGCCGAGAACGTCCCGGCCGCCGCCACGCACAGGCACGCGAACTTCACGGCGTTGCCCGGCAGGATGACGCTCAACGCCAGCCCGGTCGCCCCGACCAGCGCCGGCCCGACCACGTGCCAGGTCAGGGCGTTGCCCTGGGCGTTCGTGCGGGCGGCGTGGCGGGGGACCCACCACAGGGCGACGGCCGTGGCGACCCACGGGATGATGTTCAGGAAGCCGTTGGTGAGGTTCGAGACGCCGAAGCCCTTGACCACCGTGGGCAGCCAGTAGCCGAGCCCGTAGGCGGCCAGCGGCAGCGATACGTAGACCCCGGCGAGCATCAGCACGCGCTTGTCGAGGAGCGCCGCGAAGGGGTTGCCGTGATCCACGAGGCCGCCGCCCTCGCGCTCGGCCCGGAGCGTCCGGGCGAGCCAGTCGCGCTGGTCCTGGGACAGCCAGGGCGCCGTCTCGGGGCCGTTCGGCAGGACCAGCAGCACGATCGCGGTCATCACGATCGCCGGCGCCCCGGTGGCCAGGAACACCCATTGCCAGCCCGCCAGCCCCAGGACTCCGTCGAGGCCGAGCAGCGCCCCGCCGATCGCCGCCCCGACCGCGTTGGCCACCGCGCTGGCGATCATGAACCAGCCGATCATCCGGGCCCGGTGCTCCTGCGGGAACCAGAGGGTGAGCGCGAACAGCACGCCGGGAAAGAAGCCGGCCTCCGCGGCGCCGAGCAGGAAGCGCAGCACGTAGAACATCGCGGCGTTCTGGGTGAAGCCGAGCAGGAGCGTGACGATGCCCCAGGTGAACATGATCCGGGCGAACCAGACCCGTGCGCCGACCCGCTCGAGGAACACGTTGGCGGGCACCTCGAACAGGAAGTAGCCCAGGAAGAACAGCGACGCGCCGAGGCCGTAGGCGGTCTCGCTGAGACCCAGGCTGCCGACCATGTCCAGCTTGGCGTAGGACACGTTCTGCCGGTCGATATACGCGATCAGGTAGAGGAGGCCGAGCAGCGGCATCAGCCGCAATGTCACCGTGCGGACGGTGCTCTCGGCGAAATCTTCCCCAGCCGGGGATTGCGTGGGGGGCATCTGGCGTTTCCTCTGGGTCCGTGCGGCCCCTCGTGGCGAGGGCCGGCATTACACAGAGTAATCCCTGGCCCGGCCCTCGCCTACCGGGCAAGCGCCAGCAGCCGGTCGCAATCGACATGGGCCGCGATGTGTCGCGCCAGGCCGTCGAGCGCCGCCTCGACCCCGGCCTCGTAGCCCGCCCCCTCCGAGACCGTGCCGAGGCGGGCGAGCCAAGCCGCGCGCTGGGCATCGTGTGCGAACAGCCCGTGCACGTAGGTCCCGGCCACAAGCCCGTCCGCCGAGACCGCCCCGTCGGTGCGCCCGTCGGAGAGCCGCAGCAGCGGCCGGGCCGCGTCGGGGCCGTGCGTGGCGCCGATATGCATCTCGTAGCCCGAGAACGGCACCGCATCGGACAGGCTCGTGCCGGTGGCTTCGGCCAGGCGCTTGTCCGGTGTCATCACGGTATCGACGTCGAGGAGCCCGAGCCCCGGCACCGTGCGGGGCACCCCCTCGATCCCGTGCGGATCGGCGAGGCTGCGCCCCAGCATCTGGTAGCCGCCGCACAGGCCGAGCACCCGCCCGCCCCGCCGGACATGGGCGCGCAGATCGACGTCCCAGCCCTCGGCCCGGAAGAAGTCCAGGTCGTCGATGGTGGTCTTGGAGCCCGGCAGCAGGACCAGGGCGGCGTCCGCGGGGATCGGCGTTCCGGGGCGCACCAGCACCACCGACACCCCGGGCTCGGCCCGGAGCGGGTCGAGGTCGTCGAAATTGGCGATGCGCGGAAGCACCGGCACCGCCACCGTAACGGTCCCGGCCGGGCGCGGCCCGGAACCCGCCAGCCCGAGCACGTCCTCGGCCGGAAGGCGCGCGGCCGCGGGGAAGTGCGGCACGAGGCCGAGCGACGCCCAGCCGGTCCGCTCGGCGATCAGCCGCATCCCGTCGGCGAACAGGCTCGGGTCGCCCCGGAAGCGGTTGACGATGAAGCCGGCGATCATCGCGGCGTCGGCGGGATCGATCACCGCCCTTGTGCCGACGAGGCTGGCGATCACTCCGCCCCGGTCGATGTCGCCGACCAGCACCACCGGCGTGTCGGTGGCCCGGGCAAAGCCCATATTGGCGATGTCCCCGGCCCGGAGGTTCACCTCGGAGGCCGAGCCCGCGCCCTCGACCAGCACGAGATCGGCCTCCGCGGCCAGGTGCGAAAAGCTCTCCAGGACGGCGGGCATCAGCCGGGGCTTCCAGGCCTGGTAGTCGCGGGCCTTCACGGTGGCGACCATCCGCCCCTGCACCACCACCTGGGAGCCGACCTCGCTCTGGGGCTTGAGCAGGACCGGGTTCATGTGCACGGACGGCGCCACTCGGGCGGCCCGGGCCTGGAGCGCCTGGGCCCGGCCGATCTCGCCGCCATCCGGCGTGACGGCGGCGTTGTTCGACATGTTCTGCGGCTTGAACGGCCGCACCGCCAAGCCCCGGTCGGTGAAGGCGCGCGCCAGCCCCGCCACGAGCAGCGACTTGCCGACATCGGAGCCGGTGCCCTGGATCATCAGGGCCTTCTTGCGCGTGGGCTTCAGAACTCGATCCCCTCCTGAGCCTTCACGCCGGCCGAGAAGTGGTGCTTCACGCTGCCCATCTCGGTGACGAGGTCGGCGGCCTCGATCAGGGCCGGTTTGGCGTTGCGGCCGGTGACGACCACGTGCAGGTCCGGCCGGCGCGCCTGCAGCGCGGCGACCACGGCATCAAGGTCGAGATACTCGTAGCGCAGGGCGATGTTGAGCTCGTCGAGGACGAGCAGGCGGATCGTGGGATCGGCCATCAGGCCCTCGGCCACGTCCCAGGCGTGGCGGCAGGCGGCGATGTCCCGGGCCTTGTCCTGGGTCTCCCAAGTGAACCCCTCCCCCAGCGTGTGCCAGGCGACCTTTTCGCCGAACACCGCGACCGCGTGGCGCTCGCCGGTATCCCAGCCGCCCTTGATGAACTGGACCATGCCAACCCGCCAGCCGCGACCCAGCGCCCGCAGCATCAGCCCGAGCGCCGCCGTGCTCTTGCCCTTGCCGAGGCCGGTATGGACCATGAGCAGGCCCTTCTCGACGGTCTTGGCTGCCACCTCGGCATCCTGCACGGCCTTGCGCTTCTCCATCTTCTCGCGGTGGCGGGTCGCGTCGTCGCTCATGCGGAGGCTCCGGGAATGAGGGCTTGTACGGGGGCTTGCGGCTTCACTACGAGCGGCAGGCCCGCCACGGTGAGCACGACCCGGTCGGCCCGGGCGGCGAGCCGTTGGTGCAGGCGCCCGGCCTCGTCGCGGAAGCGGCGGGCGAGGGCGTTGTCCGGCACGATCCCGAGCCCGACCTCGTTGCCGACCAGCACCAGCGGACCCGGCGCCCGCGCGCAGGCGGCGATGAGCCGCGCCACCGCGTCCTCCAGGTCGGATTCGGCCAGGATCAGATTGGTGAGCCACAGGGTGAGGCAATCGACCAGGACGGCCCCCTCGGCCTCGGCAACCGCCTCCGGCAGAGCGAGCGGAACGTCGCGGGTCCGCCACGCTCCGGTGCGCCGGGCGCGGTGCTGGGCGATGCGCGCGACCATCTCGCCGTCGAACGCCTGCGCGGTGGCGAGGTAGAGCCACGGGCCGGGGCAGGCCTCGATCAGCCCCTCCGCGTAGGCGCTCTTGCCGGAACGCGCCCCGCCGAGGACGAGGGTCATGCGGGGCGGGATCTGCGGCATGCCCCTCCATCGCCCCAACCCGTCCCGGGGTCAAACCCGAGCCCGCGTGCGGATCGACGGTTGCCGGACGCGCCGCCGCCGACTATAGAACCCCGGCCTAGCCAAAGCGCCCTTCGTCTAGCGGTCCAGGACGTCGCCCTTTCACGGCGAAAACACGGGTTCGATTCCCGTAGGGCGCGCCACTTCGCTACAGAGCGACCCCCCGGCATGGCTCATGAGCCGGCGGTGGCCGCCTCCAGGCTGGCCGTGTCGCCGACCTGAGGATCAGGTCCGCTCCCGACGTCCCCCGGTCGACGATCGCCGCATCCGAGCGCTGTACAGGCTTGGCCATACTCTCGACGTAATAGCCGCGCTTCCAGGCGGGACAGGTGTTGTCAAGCTCAGCTGAGCAGGACGCACGATTGGTATCGGCCGCGGGCGTGACCGTATCGGGCCGCGGCTCATGGGAAGTCCGGGATCATGATCATGGACGGTCGGGGCGCCGAGGGCGGCGACGGGGATGCGGTCGGCCTGCGCGGGCGTCAGACGGGAGTTCTCAGCCGCCGGTCGTTTCTGGCTGGCTCGGCCGTCGGCCTGGGCGCGCTCGGGCTCGGTGGCTGCGCGACATCCGATGGCCTGATCCTGGCCGAGGCGGCGAAGATCTACGGGCCGATGCCCGACGAGAAATTCCCGATCCCGGCCGCCGACGTCAGCAAGGTCAATCCGAAATACTTCCGCCAGACGGTCCGCTACGACACCAAGGAGGCGGCCGGCACGATCGTCGTCGATCCCCGCAACTTCTACGTCTACCGCGTCGAGGGTGACGGATCCGCCACCCGCTACGGGGCCAATGTCGGCCGCGATGGGTTCCTGTGGAGCGGCGACGCCTACGTCGGCCGTAAATCCGAATGGGCGACCTGGACGCCGCCCCGGGAGATGATCAAGCGCCAGCCCGAGGCCGCCAAGTATGCCCGCGGCATGCCGGGCGGCCTCGACAACCCGCTCGGCGCCCGCACGCTCCATCTCTACCAGAACGGCGCCTACACGCTCTACACGATCTACGCGAGCAGCGATCCCGAGACGATCGGCTCC
Organism: Methylobacterium sp. AC315; assembly: GCF_979253755.1. Classification (NCBI taxonomy): domain Bacteria; kingdom Pseudomonadati; phylum Pseudomonadota; class Alphaproteobacteria; order Hyphomicrobiales; family Methylobacteriaceae; genus Methylobacterium; species Methylobacterium sp. AC315. The sequence goes on along the minus strand of NZ_CEEDEA010000027.1, from coordinate 24,827 downwards.
GGCATCACGAGCGGCTGCGTCGGCCTGCTCAGCCAGGACATGATCCACCTCTACGCGCGCACGCCGGTCAAGACGAAGGTGGTGGTCCTGCCGGCCTAAGAGGCTTGTCGGCCCCCCGGGCCGATCCAGCCGGATCCCCCGGCCCTGCCGGCGGTGCTCCTCGCCGCGGCCGGTCGCCGCGTGGCGGCCGTGAAGGGGCGTAAGCCCGTCAGGAGCAGGCCGCCCGGAGGGGCGGGGTCGCGGCGGATCCGTGCCGCGGCGCGGAGAGGCGGATCGGCAGGTCGGTGAGGCGCAGGGACCGGCGCAGGGCCCTGGACAGCGCATCCACCAGCATCGTCAGGACGGCGGTCGCCACGATCAGCAGCACGGCGACGTCGAGGCGCAGCTCCGAGATCGCGGCGTCGACGTAGAAGCCGAGCGTCGCCACGCCGAGGATGCCGAAGATCGCGCTCTCGCGCAGGATCAGCTCCCAGCGGTACAGCAGGTAGGCGAGGAACTGCCCATAGAGCCGCGGCACCGTCTCGTAGCTGTAGAGGTTCAGGCCCGTCGGGGCGTCGGCACGGTAGGCGAGGTCGTCGGCGTGGCGCCCCATCAGGTAGCCGACGATGCCCGCGTTGTGGATCGTCAGCGCCAGGATCGCCGGCAGCATCGACGGCCCGAGCAGCTGCAGCAGCACGTAGGCCAGCATGTATTCCGGCGTCGAGCGCACGATCACGAGCAGGACGCGCCCGAAGGGCTGGCCGATCGGCCCCGCGAACCGGCGCGAGGCCAGGGGGAACAGCAGCAGCGCGCCGAGGGCGGTGGCCACCAGCGCGATCTGCGCGAGCACCAGGGTCTGGACGGCGCCCGGCAGGATCTGCTGGGTGAGGATCGGCTGGAACCAGAGCCCGAGCCGGCTCCAGGTCGCCGGGTCGAGGAGCGCGCCGGACCGGAGCGGGCTCGGGACGATGTCGTGCGTCAGGAAGCGGTCCAGGCTGGAGAGCCAGTGCGTCGTCCCGACGGTGCGCGGAAGGGCGAGCACGCTGACGATGAGAAGGAGGGGCAGGGTCGAGAGCCGCATCCAGAGACGGCGCGAGCCGATCAGGGCGTAGAACACGAGGAGCAGGGCGCCGGCCTCGGCGTAGCGGCCCTGCCGGAAGGCGGATTCGAGGTAGAAGCCCATGGTCGGCAGGCCGATGAAGCCGAGCACCAGGGTCGAGCGCATGGCGCACTCGAACCGATAGAGCGTGTAGTGTCGGAAGGCCGCGGCGACATCCGGAAGACGGCCGTACGCGAAGGCCGAGAGGGCACCGGTCCCCTCGGGCAGCACCCGCAGGGCCGACAGGTCGGCCTCCTCCATGATCTCGGAATAGACCTTGGCGCAGATCCCGGCATAGGACAGCGCGATGGCGAGGATGCCGGTGAGGGCCGACAAGCCGAACACCTGCATCAGGAGCAGCGCCCAGAACAGCTCGTGCACGGAGCGCAGGCCGGCGCAGACGAGGCGCACGCCCCGGATTCTGGCGAACGGAATGGCGAGGACGAAGCCGGCCCCGGCCCCCGCCGTCACCCCGAGGATCGCGAACGCGACGGTGTACACGACGCTCCAGATGTCCACCGCCAGCAAGTCCGGATGGATCAGGCCGCCGAGCAGGCGCTGGAGGTCGGCCCAGGGATGCAGGCTGCTGACTGCGAGGTCGGCTGCCAGGAGCGCGGCCAGCGCACCCGCTGCAAACCAGCGCGTCACCGCCGCGTAGCCCCAGCCGGGAATCCGGCGCAGGGCGCTCACGAGGCTTGACCGTAGAACGGGGCGAGGGCCGCCTCGTCGAGGTCGCGGGCGGGCGCGTCGAGCACGATGCGCCCGGCATCGAGGACCACGATCCGGTCCGTGTGCGCGAGGGCCAGGGCGATGTCGTGGAGCGCCAGCACCAGGGTCCGGTGGCGCCTGGCCAGCCGCTCCAGGACGAGGCCGCCCTGCGCGCGGTCCAGGGCCGAGACCGGCTCGTCCCCGATCAGGATCGGGCGCCCGTTGTAGAGCGCGCGCGCCACCGAGACGCGCTGCTGCTGCCCGCCCGACAGGGCGCCGGCCTTGGCGTGGAGTTCGCCGGCGAGCCCGATCTCCCCGAGGATGTCCCGGATCTCGGCCAGGTCGGCGCGGGCCGGAAACGCCAGCGTGCGCAGGTTGTGCAGGGTCGAGCGCCGGTCGAGCCGGCCCATGTAGACGTTGTGGAAGACCGACAGGGTCCGCACCAGGGCCGCCGCCTGCGGGATCAGCGCGGCGCGGGCGCGCGCTTGGGCGTGGATGAGCCCGAGCAGGGTGGACTTGCCCGCCCCCGAGCGGCCCATCAGGGCGACCCGCTCGCCGGCCCGGATGGTCAGGTCCACCCCGAACAGGACCGGCTTGCCGTCATAGGCCGCCTGGGCGCCAGACAGCACGATCTCCGGCTCGGGTCGGGATCCGGCGTTCACCGCGCTGCGCTCGTCTCAGTCCAGCAAGCCCGTGGATTTCGCCACGCGCTCGATCGGCTCATAGGCGGCATTGGTGACCGGGATGAACTTCGAGCGGGCGAAGGGCGCCAGGATCGCCGGATCGGTGATGCCGACGAGGGCCGCCTTCAGCGTCTCGGTGAAGCCGGCGCCGTAGATCGCGTCGACATCGCCCCGCACGGTCCACTGGTAGTCGGGAAACGGCGGGCTCTCCCAGATGATGCCGACGGTCGTGTGGTCGACCTTGCCGGCCTTGTCGTCCAAGTCCCACACCGAGTAGTCGACCGCCCCGACCTCGAAAGCTCCGGACTGGACGAGCTGGATCGTGCGGGTGTGGTCCCCGGAGAAGCCGACGCGGGAGAACACCTCCTCGGGCGTCTTGCCCGGGAACGCCGCGCGGATGAAATACTCCGGCATCAGGCGACCCGAGGTCGAGGCGCGCGAGCCGAACGTGAACGTCTTGCCGGCGACCGCCTTCGGGAAGTCGGCCGACTTCGCCAGGCCGGTCTTCGTGTTGGCGATGAGGTAGGTCTTGAAGGCCGCGTCCTCGGCGCCTTGCGCGATCGCCTGCGCACCGGGCGAGGCCTTGCGCGCCTGCACCCCGGTGAAGCCTCCAAACCACGCGAGTTGCACCTGGCCGTTGGTGAAGGCCGTCACCGCCGCCGGGTAGTTCTTCACGGGGATGTACGTCACGGGGACGCCGAGCTTGCCCTCGAGATAGCGCGCGACCTTGCCGAAGCGCTCCACGAGACGACTCTCGTCCTGGTCGGGAATGCCGGTGAAGACGAAGGCCGGTTTCGCGCGCTCCTGCGCGCCCGCGGGGCCGGATGCGACGAGGCATCCCAGTCCCGCCAGCAACGCCCCGTTCAACGTCCGTCTCAGCATCGCCGTCCCCACCCGTGTTCCGACACTCTACACCCTCAAGCGCACGCCGATGTCCAATCAATTGACGGCTCATGCGGGCGTTAAAGCGCGCGCCGCCGAAGTGGATACCGGTTCGGCGTCAGCGAGAGCCTTGAATCGAGGACTGGGAGCCGCTCCCGGTCACCGGATCGGGGCCCCTTCTGTCGATGATGGATCCTGCGGGACGATGCCGTGCGCCTACGGGCCGCCCGGAGGCGGTGGCCGCAATGCGGTCCTGCACCGCGCGCTTCGGCCCGGCCGCCGCCTGCGCTGCACCGATCCGGGCACGAGGCGGGCACGAGCCGGGTGGTGGTGCGACGCGCCCGCGCTGTGCCGGCCTGATGGCGGTCTGTACCGGATGCCCGCTTTTGTCTGGTAGGACCCGTTCCGAACCGTCAGTTGTCACAGCTCTCGATGCCACAGGATTCAGCCATGGATACGCCTCCGGTCCGCCTCACCAGCCTCGCCCATGGCGGAGGCTGCGGCTGCAAGCTCGATCCGGCGGTGCTGCGCACGCTGCTGGCCGACCAGCCGGTGGCCGGCCCATTCGAGCGCCTGCTCGTGGGCAACGAGACGGCCGACGACGCGGCGGTCTGGGCCCTGGATGACGGGACCTGCCTCATCGCCACGACGGACTTCTTCACGCCGATGGTGGACGATCCCCACGATTTCGGTCGGATCGCCGCCACCAACGCGATCTCCGACGTCTACGCCATGGGCGGCAAGCCGATCCTCGCGCTCGCCATCCTGGGCATGCCGGTGGGCAAGATCGCCCCCGAGATCGTCGCCCGGATCCTGAAGGGCGGGGCCGCCACCTGCGCCGAGGCGGGCATCCCGATCGCGGGCGGCCACTCGATCGATACCCCGGAGCCGATCTACGGCCTGGCGGTGATCGGATTGTGCGACCGTGCCCGCATCCGGCGCAACGCCGACGCGCGAGCCGGCGACGTGGCCATCCTGACCAAGCCGCTCGGCGTCGGCATCTACGCCGCCGCGATCAAGCGCGAGGCCCTCGACGCCGCGGGCTATGCCGACTTCGTCGCCACCACGACGCGTCTCAACAGGGTCGGGGCAGATCTGGCGGGCGATGCGGAGGTCCATGCCATCACCGACATCACCGGTTTCGGCCTCCTCGGGCATGGGCTCGAACTCGCCCGCGGCGCCGGCCTGACCTTCGTCGTCGCGGCCGGCGCGATCCCGCTCCTGCCCCGGGCCGAAGCGCTGGCGCGGGACGGCTTCGTCACCGGCGCCTCGCACCGCAACTGGGCGAGTTTCGGCGGCCAGGTCACCCTGCCCGAGGATCTGCCGGACTGGCGCCGCCACATCCTCACCGATCCCCAGACCTCGGGCGGCCTCCTCGTGACCTGTTCGCCCGGGCGTGCCGAGGCGATCCTGGCCCAGGTCCGCGCCGCGGGTTTCGCGCAGGCCGCCATCGTGGGGCGGTTCGAGGCCGGCGCCCCCGGGATCCGCGTCGAGGCCTGAGGGGGCACGGGGCGGCCTCGACCTCGTCTGGGCCGCTTGCACCGAACCGGTATCCAGTTCGGCGGCAAGCGCCCTAAAGCGCCACCGTGCGGAAGCCGGCGAACACGTCCCGGCGCTCCGGGCCGAAGAAGTTGCGATAGCCGGTGTCGACCATGCGCGAGCGGGTCGCCCAGGCGCCGCCGCGCAGGACCTTGCGCGTCCCGAAGGCCGGCTCCGAATACTCCTTGTAGGCGTCGGGCGCGAAGCCGGGAAAGGGCAGGAAGGGGCTCGCGGTCCATTCCCAGACGTTGCCGAGCATCTGACGGCAGCCCCAGGCGCTGTCGCCCGCGGGGTAGGCGGCGACGTCGACGCAGCCGAGATGGCCGCCGTCGAGATTGGCGCGGTCGGCCGTGGGCGGGGCATCGCCCCAGGGATAGCCGCGCTTGGTGCCACCGAGCGTCCCATCGCGCGCCGGCGCTCCGGCGGCGGCGGCCTCCCATTCCGCCTCCGTGGGCAGGCGCCGGCCGGCCCAGCGGCAATAGGCGTTGGCCTCGTGCCAGTTGACGTGGACGACCGGCTCGTCGGGCGCCAGCGGCGCGTCCCGGTCGAACCTGCGGACGGTCCAGTCCCGCGCGCCGTGAGGCGTCCAGTAGGCCGGGTGCGCGGCCCCGCAGCCGTCGCGCCAACCCGCCCCGTCCGCGTCCCAGTGGGTGTCCGCGCGGTAGCCGCCATCCGCGACGAAGGCCGCGAACTCTGCATTGGTCACCGGCGCGCGGGCGATGCGGAACGGCGCGACCGGCACCGGATGCGCCCATTTTTCATTGTCGAACACGAAGCCCCCGGGCTCGGATCCGAGCCGCCAGGTTCCGCCGCCCACGGTGGCGTCGCCCGGCCACGGGCCGGTTCCCGCGGACCGGGCGCTGGCCGATGCGGCGAAGGCCGGCGCGGGATAGCCCAGCGTCTGGCGCGTGTACGTGAAGGCCTCGTCGTGCATGTCCTCGTGGAAGGTGACGAGCTGGTAGAGGTCGGCCTCCTCGCCTGTCGGCTCGCGGTCGGCCAGACGCCGGATCAGGGCCTCGTGGACCCGCGCCATGTAGCCCAGGGTCTCCGGCAGCGCCGGCAGCGGGATCGACCAGCGCGTCGCGTGCGGCACCCGGGCGGAATCGTAGAGCGCGTCGGCCTCGGCCATCAGCGGCGGCTGCCCGTCGAGCGCTCTCAGGATGAAATGTTCGTGAAACCAGGCGAGATGCCCGATTTCCCACAGGAGCGGGTTCACGAGATCAGATTTCGGCCCCATGAGGCGGTCACGATCGAGGCCTGCCACCAGTTCGAGCGTTCGCGCCCGGGCATCCTGCAGCATGGCCACGAGGTCGGCAGCGGAAACCGGTGTGCGCATCAAACGTCCTGGAAGCCTGTCGAGACCATGAAGATCAGTCTCATCACGCCGGCTGCGCGAATGTCCCGCGCCGGAAATCGGACAACGGCGACCCGCTGGGCGCGCATCCTCGGCGATCTCGGACACCAAGTCGAGGTGACGACGGCCTACGGGGAGGATGCGGACGCCGATCTGATGCTCGCCCTGCACGCCTGGCGCAGCGCCGGGTCCATCGCGCGCTTCAAGGCCCGCCACCCCGACCGGCCGCTGGTGGTCGCCCTGACCGGCACGGACGTCTACCACTATCTCGCGGCGGACCCCGGGCCGACGCTGCACGCGTTGGATCTGGCCGACCGCCTGATCGGCCTCCACGACCTGATCCCCGCCGCGCTTCCGGAGCGCCACCGCGGCAAGCTCGACGTCGTGTTCCAGTCCGCCCTGCCGCGGCGACAGCGCTGGCCGGTATCGGCGGCGGCTTTCGAGGTCCTCGTCGTCGGGCACCTGCGCACCGAGAAGGACCCGTTCTGCGCCGCCCGCGCCGCCCGGCGGCTTCCGGCCCGGTCCCGCACGCGCATCGTCCATCTCGGCGGCGCCTCCTCGGAGGTCTGGGCGGACCGGGCGCGCGCCGAGATGGCCGACAATCCGCGCTACCTGTGGCTCGGTGACCGGCCGGGCTCCCTGGTTCGGCGGTGGCTGACCCGGGGGCGCGTCATGGTCCTCAGTTCTCAGCAGGAGGGCGGTGCCAACGTGGTGTCGGAAGCCCTCGTGTCCGGCCTGCCGGTGATCGCCTCCGACATCCCCGGCACGCGCGGCCTGCTGGGGCCGGCCTATCCCGGCTATTTCCCGGTCTTCGACGAGGCCGCCCTGGCCTCCCTGCTCCTGCGCGCCGAGGAAGAGCCCGGGTTCCTGGACACCCTGGCCGCGTGCGGCGCGGCCCGGGCAGACCTGTTCGCGCTGGCCCGGGAGCGCGAGTCCCTCCGGCGCGTCGTCGCGCGCTGCCGCCCGTAGCGCCCCGCTCCGGCGCCCCCGGCTTCCCCAACGCGGCGCAGAAGCCATCCCGGCCCGGTCAGTCCGCGGCGGCGTGGCGGCGCAGGTCCGCGATCGTCGCCCGGGCGGTGTCGAGGGCGATGGCGACGGCCGACATCGTGGCCGCGTCGGGGGCACGCTCGCGGGCGTAGCGGACGGCGTCGCCGGCCAGGCGGTCGACCTCGCGGGTCAGCCCGGCGGTCGCCGCCGGGTCCTGGGCCGCGCGGGCCTGTTCGGTGATCTCCAGGAGCCGCTCCACGATCTCGTCGATGTGCTCGCGGCGCAGGCCGGCCAGGCGCTGCCGGATCCAGGCCAGGACCGAGACCAGGCCGCCCGCGAGCGCGCCGAGCAGGTAGAGCGTGTCGCCGTAGCGCTCGACGAAGCCGTGCTGCTCGCGCTCGTAGTAGTCGATCGCCCCCGGGTGGATCGGGATCCGGGCGCTCGTGGCCGCCACCGTGGTCTCGTAGGACGGGGCCTGGACGTAATCGGCCGCCTCCGTGGCGTTGGCTGCCTGCGTGCGCTTCTCGAACAGCTGCTGGGTCAGGTCGGCCGCCACGGCACGGCTGAGGGATGCGCGGGCCATCAGCCGGTAGGAGGCGCCCACCGTCTTCACGTCGTCGGCCGGAAGCTTGGGCCGGCCGCCGAACAGGCCGCCCGGGATGGCCACCGCCTGGAGCTTGGGGAAGCGCTCAATCACGGCGTCGTCGTCCGCCACGGCGACGAACGCGACCTTGCCGCCGCGCGCCACCGAGCGGAACGCCGCGACCAGATCGAGCGCCTTGGGCGCGGAGGGCGCAATGATGCTGATGAAGGCGTCGATCCGCTTCTCGCGCAGCGCGCCGGCCACGCCATCCTCGGCGACCGGCACGAGCACGACCGCGCGGTCGCCCGGTCCGGCGCCCGCCGCCGGCTCCAGCGTCAGGCCGTAATAGCCGAGGAGGCTCTTGAGCAGTCCGATATCGGCGTCTCGGTGCGTGCCGATGCCGATCCGCTTGCCGGCCAGGTGCGGGAAATCCGTGATGCCGGCCTGCTCGGGCGAGGCGATGATCATCGCCTGGTCGCGCAGGATCGCCAGGGTGAGCCCGTTGGTCGGCAGCAGCACGTCGGGCCGGACCACCGCCAGGTCGGCCCGACCGTCCTGCAGGGCGGCGGCGCTCTCGCGCACGTCCTCGAAAGCGAGGATCTTGAGGCGCAGGCCCGTGCGGCCCGATTCCAGCGCGTCCGCGTAGGCTTTGATCAGGGCGGGCTCGGTGCCGTCCCGGGGCGCCACCGCGACGGTGAGCACGGTCGCCTGCAGGAGATACCAGGCGGCCAGGGCCGCGACACCGAGGAGCAGGACGGCGCCGGCCAGCAGGGTCTCGCGGCGCAGCAGCCAGGACAGATCGCTCGGCATCGGCCTCTCGGTGGGTCGCGTCCGCGCCGCTTGCCGGCGCGGCTCGAAAGCGCGGCTACAGCGCCAGTTCCGGGAGCGGATCGACGTCGCGCAGGCGGGCCGGTGCGGGCTCGGCGTGGTCCGGGGGCTCGACGGAAAAATAGGCCATCGGCTCCCGGCGGCCGCGCAGGGGCTCGCGGCTGACCTCCCGCCAGACCGCGGTGGCCGGGCCTGCGGCCCGCCGGACCGCCTCCGAGGCCAGGATCTGCACGCCGTGGACCTTGGTCGCCTGCTCAAGGCGCGCGGCGACGTTCACGGTGTCGCCCAGCACGGTGAACTCGTAGCGGGCCTCCTCACCGATGATCCCGCTGAACACCTCGCCGCAATGGAGGCCGATCCCGATGCGCACCGTGGCGTCGTGCTCGCCCTTGCGGTTCCAGCGGGCGATGGCCTCGACCAGGTCCCCCGCGAAGGCCACTGCCCGGGCGGCGTCGTCGCCCTGCGCCTCGGGCAGGCCGAACACCACCAGGGCGCCGTCGCCCAGGAACTTGTCGACCACGCCGTTGTGCAGCTTGGCCGTCCACATCACCCGGCGCCGGAACGCGGACAGGAACGCGGAGAGCTGCTGCGGGTCGAGGCGCTCGGCCAGGGCGGTGGAGCCGCGCATGTCGACGAAGGCGATGACCGCCTGCTGTCGCCGGCCTGCCCGCAGGCTGCCGTCGTCGTCGGCCAGGCGCGAGACCAGCTCCTGCGGCAGGAAGCGCGACAGCCGGCGGCGGCGCCCCGCCTCGCGCATGGCCGACACGGCGAACAGGATCAGCACCAGGACGAGCGCGGCCAGGGCCGCCCAGATCAGCAGCGCGATCCGGGAGACCGCCGCCTGGCGCTGCTCCATCAGGGCCGTCTCCTGGGCCTCCATGCGGCGCACGACCGTGCGAATCTCGTCCATCAGGCGGCGCCCGCTCCCCTCCCGGACGAGGGTCCGGCTCGCCTCGGCGTCGCCGCCCCGGTACAGGTCGATGGTGGTGGCAAGTTCGCCGAGCTTCTCGCGGATCAGCAGGATCAGGCCGTCGAGTTCGGCGCGCTGGCCGTCGTCGTCCCGCAGCAGGTCGCCCAGGCGGGCGAGTTCGCCGTTGACCTTGGAGCGGCCGGCCCGGAACGGCGGCAGGAAATCCTCGTCCCCGGTGAGCAGGTAGCCGCGCTGCCCGGTCTCGGCGTCCTGCACCGCCGACAGCACCCGGCCGAGGCGCCCCTCCACCGCCAGGGCGTGGCGCACGGCCTCGCTGCCGCGCTGCTGGTAGACCGAGGCGCCCACGGCGATGCCCAGCATGGTCAGGATCACCGCGAGGCCCGCGATCATCCGGTCGACGGTCTTCGAGCGCCGGGGCAGCTGCTCGATCACGTCCAGGGCGGTCCGGGCGGTCATGCCGTTGTCGCGCGGGCGAGGAATACGCAGGATCTGGCCACGCAGGATCGGACCATGCAGGATCGGACCATGCAGGATCGGGTCGCGCGGAATCGGCCCAGGCAGGTGCGTGTCGCTCGTGCGTCGGCGATCCCGCCGGCCGGAGCGGCCGGCCGGATGGGCTCGCGCATGGTCGCGCTCCGCGCCGCGGGCACAGCGATCTCCTGTCTCGATGGGGTCGGCGGGCGATCCGGACCGGGCCGACGGGTGGGACCGCCAGCACAAAAGGCGGCCCCGGCGATTGTTCCCGCCGCATCGGGCAAACATAACGGACGACGGCGGTTTCCGGCCCCTGCTGCCGCAATCGTGATCCGATCCGGGTCGTCCCCCTCCCCCACCCCGGCCGCTACAGGCCGAACATGCTCTGGGTCGGGGCGTGGAGCGTGAAGGCGTGGCCCTCGTCGATCCAGCCGGTGCCGGCGTGGCCCTGCTCGATATAGGTGATCTCCGCGGCGCTCGACGCGTAGTAGTGGCGGCCGCTCTCGGTGTTGACGAACCGCTCGATGTTCATCGCGGCCGATCCGGGCGCGGTCGGATCCGTGTAGGCCTCGAAGGCGACGCCGTCGTAGCGGTAGCCCGAGCCGGACCCGATCAGGCCGTCCCGCTCGGCGGCGCTGGCCGTGTAGAAATGGTCGCCGGTTGCCGCGTTGGTGAAGTGGAACACGTCCGCGGTGCCGGCCGTGTCGGTGGGCGCCGCCCAGCCGACCCCCTGATACGCGTAGGCCGTCTGGGAACCCGTCAGGGTGTCCCGTTCCGCCGTGCTGGCCGTGTAGAGGTGCTGTCCGGTGGACGCGTCGTAGAAGTGGAAGACCGGCTCCAGGCTCGCGCCCGCACTGCTCGGGTTGGCCTGGTAGGCGCGCAGGTAGTCGATGTTCATGTGGGCCGGGAACGGCGTCGTCGCGTCGGCATCGCCCGGCCACGTGCCGCCGACCGCCAGGTTGGCGATCATGTACATCGGCTTGTCCAGGCTGGCCGGCGTCGGCGTGCGGTAGACCTCCTGGCCGTCGAAGTAGAAGGCCAGGCTGTCGGGCCCCCAGTCGACCCCGTAGGTGTGGAAGCCCCCGCTCATGTCGGCGACGTGCGCGGTGCCCTGGCTCAGGGTGTGGTCGCCGGCGGTCTGGCCGGGCGCCAGGCTGTGGACGCTGGTGTAGAGCGTGTCGGAGTCGTGCCCGAGCATCTCCATCACGTCGATCTCGGGGGGCCAGGAGCCGTCCTTCGCCAGCAGCCAGAAGGCCGGCCACATCCCCTGCCCGGCCGGCAGCTCGGCCCGCATCTCGAAGTAGCCGTAGGTCTGGCTGAAGCTGTGGGACGTGTTGATCATCCCGGACGTGTAGGGCTGGCCGCCGAGGTCCGGGAGCAGCGCCGGGTCGGACGGCGCGGCCGTGATGGTCAGGATGCCGTCATGGACGCCGAACGGGTTCGGCAAAGCCGCGCCGCTTCCGCCGACGAGATGGTCGGCGCGGAGGTACCATTCCTGCTCCTGGTTGAACGGACGCGTCCCGGTCGCTGTGACGTAGCTGCCCCATTGCGGCCCGCCCGCCGTGTCGAGGCCCGAGGTCCCGTTCCAGAGCTGCAGCGTGTCGAACTCGGCGCTGTAGGTCAGGGTCGCGGTCTGCGCGAGGTTCTTTGGGTCGATCGGCATGGTGGCTGGCCTGTCGGTTGTGCCGGATCCCGGCGGCCCGGTTCCATTATGCAATCAAGAGTTGCAATATCCTTGCCGGCCCGGCGAACAGGCGCCCGGCCCTACTTCTCGCGAAACGCCCGGCGCGCCTGATCGACCAGGGGCTTGGTCAGGTACGACAGCACCGTCCGGTCGGCGGTCCGGATGAAGGCCTCCACGGGCATGCCGGGCATCAGCTTGGCGCCATCGAGCCGGCCGAGCTCGTCCTTGGTCACGCCCAGGCGCACCAGGTAGTAGAAGCTGCCGGTCCGCTTGTCCTCGCTGACGTCGGCGGCGATCCGGATGACGCGGCCGTTGAGCTCCGGGGTCGTTCGCTGGTCGAAGCTCGGGAAGCGCAGGCCGGCGGCCTGCCCGGTCTGCAGCCGGTCGATGTCCTGGGGCGCGACCCGGACCTCGGCCACCAGGGAATCGGCGTTCGGCACGATCAGCATGATCGGTTCGCCCGGGGAGATCACGCCCCCACGGGTATGGACCGCCAGCTCGTGGACGTAGCCGGTCTGCGGCGAGCGGATCTCGATGCGCTGGAGCTGGTCGAAGGCGGCGATCCGCTGCTCGGTCAGGGTCGCGGCCTTGGCGCGGTTCTCGGCCAGCTCCTTGGCGACGTCGCTGCGCAGGTTCTGCTCGAGCTGGATGATCTGCAGCTCGGTCTCCGAGACCTTGCCCTTGGTTTGGGCGATGTTGGCCACCAGGACCCCGCGCTCGCCCTTGAGGCGGGACATGTCGCGCTGCAGGCTCGTGAGCCGGGTCAGCTGGATCAGGTTCTTCTTCCAGAGATCCTCGACGCCCTCGTATTCCCGGCCGATGATCGTGGTCTCCTGCTCCTTGGCGGCGGCCTGCTCGACCAAGCCCTTGATCTCCTCGCGCAGCTGGCCGATCCGCTCGCGCAGCTGCGCCTTCTGGCCCTGGAGCGCGTCGCGGCGGAAGCGGAACAGCTTGCGCTCGCCGTCGACGATCCGGGCGACGTCGGGTCCGGCTCCGCCGAGTTCGGCCGGGAACGCGACCTCCTCGCGGCCGTCGCGCTCGGCCTCCAGCCGGGCATTGCGGGCGGCGATCTCCCACAGGCTCTTGGTGACGCTGTCGTAGGTCGCCCGGGTGGTGGTGGCGTCGAGGCGGACCAGCAGGTCGCCGGCCAGGACCCGGGCGCCCTCCTGGATCGGCAGTTCGGCGACCACGCCGCCGGTGGGGTGCTGGACCTTCTTGATGTTGCTCTCGACCACCAGGGAGCCCGTGGCGATGATCGCCCCGGACAGTTCCGTGGCGGCCGTCCAGGCGCCGGTCCCGGTGGCCAGCACGATCACCGCGGCGACGCCGACGACGTGCCGCCGCAGCGAGCGCCGGGTCTCGCGGGTCGGGTCGGCGGAGGCCTGGTCCCGCGTCATGCGACCCTCGTGGGTGTCTGCCGGGTCAGGGCGCCCAGCTGCGCCAACACCTCGTCGCGGGGCCCGTGCAGGCGCACGCGGCCCTCGCCCAGGACCAGGATGCGGTCCACCGCCGCCAGCGCGCTCGGCCGGTGTGCGATCACCACGACGATGCCGCCCCGGGCGCGCACGCCCTGCACGGCGGCCGACAGGGCGCGGTCGCCGTCGACGTCGAGGTTGGAGTTCGGCTCGTCCAGCACCACCAGGAACGGGTCGCCGTAGAGCGCCCGCGCCAGCGCGATCCGCTGGCGCTGGCCCCCCGACAGGCCGAGCCCGCCGGCGCCGACCCGGGCGTCGTAGCCGCCCGGAAGCCGCAGCACGACCTCGTGGACGCCCGCCGCCTTCGCGGCCGATTGCAGGGCCTCCGGGTCCGGCGCCGGGTCGAACCGGGTGATGTTCTCCGCGATGGTGCCGTCGAACATCTCGATGTCCTGCGGCAGGTAGCCGACGGCGCGCCCGAGGGCGTCGGGATCCCACTGGTCGATCGCCGCGCCGTCGAGGCGGATCACCCCGCGGACCGGACGGGCCAGGCCGACGAGCGCGCGGGCGAAGGTGGACTTGCCCGAGCCGCTGGCGCCGATCACCCCGAGCGCGCTGCCGGGGGCCAAGGCGACGTTGACGTCGTGCAGGATCAGGCTGTCGGTCCCGGGGGCGGCGATCGACAGGGCGGTCACGCGCACGCTCTCCCGGGGCGCCGGCAGGGGCGTCAGGGCCTCCGGCTCCCGCCGGGGCAGGAACGCCACGAGCCGGCTCCAGGCCTGCCGGGCGGCCGAGAACGACTTCCAGTTGGCGATGGCGAGGTCCACCGGCGCGAGCGCCCGGGCCGACAGGATCGTGGCGGCCAGCATGACGCCGGCGGTGGCCTCTTCGCGCACCACCAGGTAGGCGCCGAGCCCCAGGATCCCGGATTGCAGCACCGTGCGCAGCAGGCGCGCGACCGCACCGAAGCCGATGGCCAGGTCGTTGCCGGAGGTGGCGACGTCGAGGTTCCGGCGGGTCCGGACCTGCCAGAGGTCGGCCACCCGCGACCGCATCCCCAGCGCGCAGAGCAGCGGCGCCGTCCGGTGCGCCATGTCGGTGAAGGACCGGCGCTCGCCGGCGACCCGCACGGTCTCCCGGGTGGTCTCGGCGGAGGCCCAGTCGGTCAGGACCGTCAGCACGCACAGGAACAGGGCGCCGGCCGCGATCGCCGCCCCGAGCCAGGGATGGAACAGGAAGCAGACCGCAATGTAGAGCGGCACCCAGGGCAGGTCGAAGAAGGCGGTGAGCGCCATACTCGACACGAAGCCCCGCACGGTGTCGAGGTCGCGCAGGGCCTGGGGGCCGTCGTCGCCGCGGGGCGTCTCGGAGCCGCGCGCCAGCAGGGTCCGTAAGATCCGCGGACCGAGGCGCTCGTCCACCAGGCGGCCGAACCGCGACAGGATCCGGGCGCGGAAGACCTCGAACACGCTCTGGATCACGAACAGCATCAGGGCGATGCCGGCGAGCCCGACCAGGGTGGCGATGCTGCGGCTCGGCAGCACCCGGTCGTAGACCTGCAGCATGAAGATCGGGGCGGTCAGCATCAGCAGGTTGATCAGGCCGCTGACGATCATCACGGTGATCAGGGCGGTGCGCCCGGCCCCGATCGCGGCCCGGAATTCCCGGCGTTTGGCAGCACGCAACACGTGTTCGTCGGTCAACGGACTGTCCCCCGGAGCCTCGGCTCCACATCCTCCCAAAAAAAGCCCCCGCCGCGTGGGCGGCGGGGGCTCCGGTCGTCAGAGGCCGAGCAGGTGCAGGCCGCCCGCGGCCGAGTGCGGAGTCGGGTCGGTGTGGTGGATGTCGGCATGGCTGCCGAGGTCGATCGTGACGATCCCGAGATCGAGGCTCGCCCCGTGGGAGCCGCCGGCTTCCCCGGCACCCGCCGGCGCCGTCGAGGCCGGGCTCAGGATCTGCCCGACGAGGGAATCCACGCCGCCGCCGCTGCCCTGCGGCAGCAGGATGCTGTCGCCGGAGAGCAGGCTGGCGGTGGCCAGGCTCGGCTGGTCGGCACCCACCGCGATGGCGCTCGCCTGTACGGTGTGGGACGGATCCGCGGCCGGGGTGAGCACGGCCGCGTTGGCCAGGGGCGTCGCGGTGGTCGGGCCCGCGGCCACGTCGATCAGCGGGTGGGTCCCGGGGCCGGCATCGCCCGAGCCGCCGCCGGTCAGGCCGCCCAGCAGGCCGCCGACCGGGTTGCCGCCCGCGCCGCCCTCCGTGGCGCCCAGGACCGAGGTTACGGTCCCGAGCACGCCATCGAGCGGACCCGCGCCGCCCTGGCCGCCGGCGGCGCCGGAGAGGGCCCCGGTCACCGACCCCAGGACGCCGCCGGCCGCACCGGCGACATGCCCGACATCGCCGGCGACCTGCCCGATCGCGGGGGCCGCGTTGCCGCTCAGAACCGCGCCGGGCAGGTTGACCACGTCGGTCAGGAGGTTGGTCGACTCCCCGAGCTCGCCCAAGCCCACATCGGTGCCGAGGTTGATCACGGCGTGGAGCGGCGCGTTCAGGATCGCCACGTCGTGGCCGGCTTGTTCCAGCACGCCGTGGATGGCGTCGATCGCCCCGTTGGCGAGCCCGGCCACGGGCTGCAGCGGCGCGTTCGGTCCGAGCAGGGTGCCGATCCCATCCGCCTGGCCTTTACCGGCGAGGCCGCCCAGCAACCCGTCGAGGGGCGTTCCGCCGTGCCCGCCGAGCAGGCCATCCACCGCCGAGGTCACGGGGGCGAGCAGGCTGCCGCCTGGCGCTCCGGTATCGCCGCCGAGCCCGCCGAGGAGGCCGGTGACGCCGCCCAGCAGGCCGCCGGCCGCGTGGGTCACGGCGCCGACATCGTTGAGGATCGGCGACAGCGCCCCGAGGCCCTGGCCGCCCAGCAAGTCCCCGGGCAGGGCCGCGACGTCGGTCAGGAGGTTGCCGCCCTGCCCCAGATGGCCGAGGCCGAGGGTCTCGCCGAGATGGGTCAGGCCGTGCAGGGCGTCGTTCAGGAGCGGAACCGCGTGCCCGAGATTCTCGAGGGTCGCGTGGATGTCGAGCACCGCGGTGTTCGCCAGGTTGGTGACGGGGGCCAGCAGCCCGTCCGACGAGAGCAGGCCGCCGGCATTGGCGACCCCGGTCACCGAGCCGACCAGGGTGTCGGCCGAGCCGAGGACGTGGCCGAGATCGGACAGGACCGGGTTGGCCGACGCCAGGCCGCCGCCGGTCAGGAGCGATCCGGGCAGGGCCAGCGTGTCGGTCAGGAGGTTGCCGCTCTGACCCAGATAGCCGAGGCCGAGTGTCTCGCCGAGAGCCGTGACCGCGTGGACCGGCGCGTTCAGCACCGGGATCTGGTGGCCGGCGTCCTCCAGCGTGGTGTGCAGATCGAGGACGGCCTGGTTGAGGATGCTGGTCGCCGGGCTGAGGATGCCGTCGGCCCCGACCAGGCCGTTGCCGTTCGCCGGCGCTGCCGTGACCGATCCGAGCAGGGCGCCGGCGGCCGCGGCGACGGCCCCGGCATCGCTCGGCAGCGACGGGATCGCGCCGGACCCGGCCGGGTCGGCGCCAGCGCTCGTGAGGTCGGTGATCAGGTTGCCGCCCGCGCCGATATGGCCGAGGCCTACGGTCTCGCCGAGATTGGTCAGCCCGTGCAGCGGCCCGTTCAGCGGGGCGACCGCGTGGCCGAGCCCCTCCAGCTGCGCATGGGTGTCGAGCACGATCTGGTTCGCCGTCGCGCTGACCGCGTCGGGCAGCACCGATCCGCGCGCATCCGTGGAGCCGGTATCGACGGTGCCCTCGATGAGCGAGGCGATCGGGCCGAGGCTCGCGAGCTGGCCGGTGGAGAGGGCGGTCGTGGATAGGAGTGCGTCGGGGCCGACGAGCCATGCGAGGGAGCGCGACGCGGGGCTGAGGATTGCGGCGGGAGAGAGCGACATGAACACCTCCTGGTTCATCAAGTAACCAGTTTTGCAACTGTGAGTTGCAAATTGCGGCGTCGGTAGGGAATACCGAGGCCACCTTGATTCGGTGGATCGCGTCTGTTGCGAGAATACGCTTGCGGGGGTGGCCGGTCCGGCCGATCGCGTCGATCCGCTGATCGAGGACCGCGATCGTGTTCGGGTAAAGCCCGGCGGACAGATGAAAGCGGGTCTTCGCCAACCCGACCAGCTCGCCGGTGGCGGCCCGCGCGGTGGGCGGCGGCTCCTTCGCCGCGGGACGGCCTGCGCGCAGCCCCTGTTTGTCGGTGCTGGAACGAGGGCCTAACGCCGCCCCTGCGCCTCGGCCGGACGCCAGCGGTCGAGTTCCCGGTCGATCGCGCCCTCGGTGCCGCGCAGGAACTCTGCGGCCGGCAGGCCGGGCGCGAGGGCGGCGAGGTAGCTCACCACGATCGTGCCGGCTCGCGTGGCCATGCCCCGGGGCCAGAACAATCCGGAATTCACCGCGACCGGCACCACCGGCAGGCGCAGCCGGCCGTACAGCAGCTCCACGCCACGCTTGAACTGCAGCGGGTCGCCGGCCCGGCCCCGCGTGCCCTCCGGAAAGATCAGCACCGAGCGGCCCGCCGCGACGGCAGCCTGGCTGCCCTCGATGATCGCCCGCAGGGCCTGCGTGCCGTTGGCGCGGTCGATCACGATCATCGGCGAGCGCCGCAGGAACCAGCCGACCACCGGGATCGCCAGCAATTCCCGCTTGGCCACGATGGCGACGTCGGGGACCAGCACCAGGAAGGCCAGGGTCTCCCAGGTCGACTGGTGGTTGGCCACGAGCAGGCAGGGCTCAGCCGGGAGGTGTTCGCGCCCCTCCTCGACGTAGCGCAGGCCGACGATGCCGTGCAGGCCCGCCAGGACCCCGCGGGCCCAGAGCCGCGCCGCCGTGCGGACCGGCCGCGCCGGCGCCCCGGCGAGCGCCAGGACGACCAGCGGCGCGACGAACAGGGCCGTCCAGACGGTCCAGTAGGCGACGAACAGAAGGGAACGGGCGTGCTGCGCCAAGGTCGGGCCTCACCTAGGGCCCGGGGCGGGGCTGGGGTGGTTCAGGGGGGAATAGCGCCTCGCGGAACGGGGCGCACGGCAATTCGGACGGGCTCGAAAGCCGCAGGCACCCGCGAGTGCCGGCCAGGGCCAGTATTTCCCCCTCGCCGCGCGCGCAAGTCCGTCGATCCGGATCCGGGTTCCGGATGGAGACTTGGCGCCGCCCTTCGCAGGGGCGACAAGGGCTGGGCCCGGCAGCCTTCCGCGCCGGGGCCGAGAACGGCCGCCGCCGAGCGGCGTTGTTGCTACGGTTCAGGCGGGCGCGGGCGCGCGTGTTGAAGGAGACCGGGTTGGCGAGGGTGACGGGGCGTGCGGAGGACGGGGGGGCCGGTTGGGACGGTCCGGCCCTTGTCGCGGGCGGCGGCGCGGCGGGCGCCGTCATGCGCGCGTTCGACTGGTCCTCCTCGCCGCTGGGCCCGCCCGAGCGCTGGCCCCAGTGGCTGTCGGCTGCCGTGAGCCTGATCCATGGGTCGGGATTCCCGATGTTCGTGGCCGTTGGGCCGGCGCTGGGCCTCCTCTACAACGACGCCTACGCGGATGTGCTAGGCAGCAAGCATCCGGCCGCCATGGGCGCGCGCCTCCGGGACGTCTGGGCGGAGATCTGGGCCGACCTTGCGCCCCTCGTCGAGGCGGCGATGGCCGGCGAGGCGACCTGGGTCGAGAACCGGCCGCTGGTCATGAACCGCCACGGTTACGACGAGGAGACCTGGTTCACCCTCTCCTGCGCGCCGCTCCGGGACGCGGCCGGCGCGGTGGCCGGGGTGTTCTGCACCTGCACGGAGACCACCGCCCGGATGCGGGCCGAGACCGCGCTCCGGGAGAGCGAGGCGCGGTTCCGCAACATGGCCGACCATGCCCCGGTGATGATGTGGGTGACCGGCGCCGACGGGGCCTGCACCTACCTCAACCGCCGCTGGTACGCGTATACCGGCCAGACCGAGGCGGAGAGCCTTGGCCTCGGCTGGCTCGACGCGGTCCACCCGGACGACCGGGATGCCTCGGCCCGGGCGTTCCTGGACGCCAACGCCCGGCACGGGCCGTTCCAGGTCGAGTACCGCCTGCGCGGCGCCGACGGCCGCTATCGCTGGTTCATCGACGCGGCCCAGCCCCGTCGCGGCGAGGATGGCGGCTTCCGCGGCTATATCGGCTCGGTCACCGACATCCACGACCGCAAGGCCGCCGAGGAGCGCCTGGTCGAGACCACGCGCCGGCTCGACGCCATCCTCAACAACACCTCGCAGGCGATCTTCCTGATGGATGAGCGCCAGCACTGCAGCTACATGAACCGCGCCGCCGAGACGCTCACCGGCTACGCCCTGGAGGAGACCGAGGGCCGCGCCCTGCACGACGTGGTGCACCATACGCGGCCGGACGGATCGCCCTACCCGCTCTGCGAATGCCCGATCGACCAGGCCTTCCCGGAGAACGAGCGCGAGCAGGGCGAGGAGGTCTTCGTCCACAAGGACGGCTCGTTCTATCCCGTAGGCTTCACCGCAAGCCCGATCCGCAACGAGCGCGGCGAGCCGATCGGCACGGTCATCGAGGCCCGCAACATCGAGGAGGAGCTGCGCGCCAAGGCCGCCCTGGAGGCGTTCAACGCCACCCTGGAGCGGCGCGTCGAGGAGGAGGCCGCCCGGCGCGAGAAGGTCGAGGAGGCCCTGCGGCAATCGCAGAAGATGGAGGCGGTCGGTCAACTGACCGGCGGCATCGCCCACGACTTCAACAACCTGCTCACCGGCATCTCGGGCAGCCTGGAGCTGCTGCAGACGCGGATGAGCCAAGGCCGGCTGACCGACCTCGACCGCTACATGACCGCCGCCCAGGGCGCGGCCAAGCGGGCGGCGGCGCTGACCCACCGCCTGCTCGCCTTCTCGCGCCGCCAGACCCTCGACCCCAAGCCCACCGACGTGAACGCCCTGGTCCACGGCATGGAGGAGCTGGTGCGCCGGACCGTCGGCCCGTCGATCCACATCGAGGTGGTGGGCTCGGCCGGCCTGTGGCCCGCCCTGGTCGATCCCGGCCAGCTCGAGAACGGGCTCCTGAACCTGTGCATCAACGCCCGGGACGCCATGCCGGAGGGCGGGCGCATCACCATCGAGACCGCCAACCGCTGGCTCGACGACCGCGCCGCCCGGGAGCGCGACCTGCCGCACGGCCAGTACCTGTCGCTCTGCGTGTCCGATACCGGGACCGGCATGCCCCCGGAGGTGATCGCCAAGGCCTTCGACCCGTTCTTCACCACCAAGCCCATCGGGCAGGGCACCGGGCTCGGCCTGTCGATGATCTACGGCTTCGCCCGGCAATCCGGCGGGCAGGTGCGGATCTACTCCGAGGTCGGTCAGGGCACGACCGTGTGCCTCTACCTGCCGCGCTTCCACGGCGACATCTCCGCCGCGGTGGCCGTGCCGGATGCCGGCGCGGTGCCCCGGGCCGAGCAGGGCGAGACGGTCCTGCTCATCGACGACGAGCCCTCCGTGCGGATGCTGGTGACCGAGGTCCTGGAGGATCTCGGCTACATGGCGATCGAGGCCGCCGACGGCCCGTCCGGGCTGAAGGTCCTGCAATCGGACGTGCGGATCGACCTGCTGATCACCGATGTCGGCCTGCCGGGCGGCATGAACGGCCGGCAGGTGGCCGATGCCGCCCGCGAGACCCGTCCCGGGCTCAAGGTGCTGTTCATCACCGGCTATGCCGAGAACGCCGCGGTGGGCAACGGCTACCTGGACGACGGCATGCAGGTGCTCACCAAGCCCTTCGTGATCGAGGCGCTGGCCGCGCGCATCCGGGATATGATCGAGCCGTGAGGCCCCGCGCTGTCCCGCGGCGCACGGGGCGCCTCACGGCTGCGGCGCGGGCGGCACTGACAAGGCATGGCACTGACAAGGCATGGCACTGACAAGGCATGGCGCGGCCGCTACCGTGCGCGCGGCACCGGGGGGTGCGTGGGACCGTGGGGGAAGCGTAGGGCAAGCCGATGACCGATACCGAAACGGCGTTCCCGGCCTGTCCGGCGCCGCGAATCTCGACGGGCGTTCCAGGCCTGGACGACATCCTCTGCGGCGGCCTGACCCCGAGCCGCCTCTACCTGCTCGAGGGCACGCCCGGAACCGGCAAGACCACCCTGGCGCTCCAGTTCCTGCGCGCGGGCGCGGCCCGGGGCGAGCCGACGCTCTACGTCACCCTGTCGGAGACCGGCCAGGAGCTCCGCGCGTCCGCCGCGACCCACGGCTGGTCTCTCGACGGCATCGAGCTCTACGAGCTCGTCAACGAGATGGGGCTCGACCCCGACAGCGAGCAGTCGATCCTCCACCCGTCCGAGATCGAACTCGGCGAGACCGTCCGGGAGGTCATCGCCCGGGTCGAGGCGCTGAAGCCCGAGCGGGTCGTGTTCGACTCGCTGTCGGAGCTGCGCCTGCTGGCCCAGAACCCACTGCGCTACCGCCGCCAGATCCTGGCGCTCAAGCAGTTCTTCGCCAAGCGGGCCTGCACCGTGCTGATGCTCGACGACCGCACGTCGGAGACGGGCGACCTGCAGCTCCACAGCATCGCCCACGGGGTCGTCTCGCTGGAGCAGGTCCCGCGCGAGTTCGGCTCCGAGCGCCGGCGCCTGCGCATCGTCAAGATGCGTGGCATCAAGTACCGGGGCGGCTACCACGACTTCCTGTTGGAGACCGGCGGCATCCTGGCGTTCCCGCGCCTGATCGCGGCCGAGCACCACACGCCGTTCGACGCGACGGCGCGCTCCACGGGCTCGGACGCGCTCGACCTGCTGCTCGGCGGCGGATTGGTGCCCGGCACCAACACCCTGTTGCTCGGCCCGTCCGGGGTGGGCAAGACCACCATGGCCATCCGCTGCATGCTGACCGCCCTGGAGCGCGGCGAGCGGGGCACCTACTACCTGTTCGACGAGGGCCTCGCGACCCTGCTCGCGCGGTCGGCGACCCTCGGCATGGACCTGAGCCCGCATATCGCGGCCGGGCGCCTGACCATCACGCAGATCGACCCGGCCGAACTCTCCCCCGGGGAGTTCTCCAGCATGGTCCGGCAGAGCGTGGAGGAGCACGGCTCCAGCGTCGTCGCGATCGACAGCCTGAACGCCTACCTGCACGCGATGCCGGGCGAGGAGTACCTCATCCTGCAGATGCACGAGATGCTGAGCTACCTGAACCAGCAGGGCGTCACGACGCTGCTGGTCCTGGGGCAGCACGGGGTCATCGGCGAGGTCCGCACCGACATCGATCTCAGCTATCTCAGCGATTCGATCCTGCTGTTCCGGTTCTTCGAAGCCAAGGGCGAGGTCCGCACGGCCCTGTCCGTGGTCAAGAGCCGGGTCAACGCGCACGAGCGCACCATCCGCGAGATGAAGCTGTCGGCGCATGGGATCCAGGTCGGCGAGGCCCTGGCCGATTTCGAGGGCGTGCTCACCGGCCTGCCCTCCTATCGCGGCGCGGTGGCGATGCTGACCGGCGACGCGCCGGCCGACGGCCGCGCCCCATGACGGCATTGGCGCAGGACGAGGAGCGCGTCCTGATCCTGGCGCCGCGCGGGCGCGACGCCGCGGTGGCCGAGCAGGTGATCGCCCGGGCCGGCACGCCGGCCGCGATCTGTCTCGACCTCGCCGGCTGGATCGACGCCCTCCGGGCCGGGGCCGCCGCCGCGCTGGTCACCGAAGAGGCCCTCGGGGAGACCGGGCCGCCGGACCTTTTCGCATGGCTCGAGGCGCAGCCCGCCTGGTCGGACTTCCCGTTCATCGTGCTGGCGACCCGCCAGCACGGGCACCGCTCCCAGCGCGCGTCCCAGCTCCTCGCCCGGCTCGGCAACGTGGTCCTGCTGGAGCGCCCGATCAACGCCGAGACCCTGGTCAGCGCCACGGCCGCGGCCCTGCGGGCGCGCCGTCGTCAATACCAGGCGCGTGAGCGTCTCCTGGAGCGCGAGCGCGACCGGGAGCAGCTCCGGCTCGCCAACGAGGGGCTGGAACGGCGCGTGGCCGAGCGGACCCGGG
Organism: Methylobacterium sp. AC315; assembly: GCF_979253755.1. NCBI lineage: Bacteria > Pseudomonadati > Pseudomonadota > Alphaproteobacteria > Hyphomicrobiales > Methylobacteriaceae > Methylobacterium > Methylobacterium sp. AC315. The sequence goes on along the minus strand of NZ_CEEDEA010000027.1, from coordinate 1,634 downwards.
AGGTCGAGACCGCCCACGAGACCCTCGCCTTCGCCCTCGACGCCGCCGGGATGGGATCCTGGGACCTCGACCACGTCACCGGCGCGTCCCGGCGCTCGCTTCGCTTCGACACGGTGTTCGGCTACGACGCGCCCCAGGCGTTCTGGAACCGGGATACCTTCCTGGCCCACGTCGTCGAGGAGGATCGTGCGGGCGTCGACCGGGCTTTCTCCACGGTCGGCCTGACCGGCCGGCTCGATCTGGAATGCCGGATCCGTCGGCTTGACGGGGCGGTGCGCTGGATCGCCCTGCGGGGGCAGGTCAAGTACGACGCGGCCGGCACTGCGACCCGGATCGCCGGCATCCTGATGGATCGCACCGACCAGCACGTCACCGAGGAGGCCCTGCGCCAGGCCCAGAAGATGGAGGCGATCGGCCAGCTTACGGGCGGCGTCGCCCATGACTTCAACAACCTGCTCACCGTCATCGTGGGTGGGCTCGACATGGTGCTCCGCCGGCCCGAGCAGGTCGACCGGGTCAAGCGACTCGCGGAGGCCGCCATGGGCGCGGCCCGGCGCGGCGAGCAGCTGACCCAGCAGCTCCTGGCGTTCTCCCGTCGGCAGATGTTGCGGCCGCAGACGCTCAATCCCAACCGCCTGCTCCTGGATTTCCGGCCGCTCGCGGAACGCGCCGCCGGCGGCGCGGTGGAGCTCGCCTTCGACCTCGACCCCGCGCTCGATCCGATCCGCATCGACCCCGCACAGTTCGAGGCCGCGGTGCTCAACCTGATCGTCAACGCCCGCGACGCCATGGAGGGCCGGCCGGGTCACACCCGGATCGCCGTGACGAGCCGCAACGTCCATCTCGGCACCGGCGCTGTGGCCGAGAAGGGCGTGGCGCCCGGCCCCTACGTGCTGGTCTCGGTCACCGATGGCGGTGCGGGAATCCCGCCGGATAAGCTTCAGCGGGTGTTCGAGCCGTTCTTCACCACCAAGGAGGTCGGCAAGGGGACCGGGCTCGGGCTCAGCCAGGTCTACGGCTTCACCCGCAGCGCCAACGGCTTCGTCGACATCGCCTCCGAGGTTGGAGCCGGCACCACCGTGACACTGTACTTCCCGCGCTCCACCGACCCGGCCGACGAGGAGACCGGGGCCGGCGCACTCCGGACCATCCCGTTGCGCCGCGCCGGCGAGGGCGAGACCGTGCTGCTGGTCGAGGATGACGAGCAAGTGCTCGGCATGGCGGTGGAGAGCCTGGAGGAGTTGCGCTACCGGGTCATCGTCGCCCGCAACGCCGCCGAGGCCTTAGGCCATCTCCGGGGCGTGGAGCGCATCGACATCCTGTTCTCGGACGTGGTCATGCCGGGGGGCATGAACGGCTCGCAGCTCGCCGTCGAGGCCCAGCGGGTACGCCCCGGGATCAAGGTGCTGCTCACCTCGGGCTACGTCGCCAATCTCGACGAGGGCCAGGTCATCGGCCACGGCGAATTGCCGGTCCTGAACAAGCCGTACCGCCGGGACGAGCTCGCCCGGTCCTTGCGCCTGGTGCTGGGCGGGGAAGGCCGCTGAGCCCCGAGTGAGCCCCGAGCACGAAACAGCCGGTCCGCGTGAGCGGACCGGCTGTTTGGCTGGATCGTGGTGATCGTGTCTGTGTGT
>NZ_CEEDEA010000026.1:0-54021 GCF_979253755.1 Methylobacterium sp. AC315 | reverse complement strand
GTGCCGTGGGGGTCACGGGGGTGGGGGGAGCTGCCCTGCAGCCCCCCGGCGCGGTGGGTTCAGGAGCCGGTGAAACGCGGGGCGCGCTTGGCGTGGAACGCCTCGACGCCCTCACGGAAGTCGTCGGCCTGCCGCAGGCGGCTGTAGCAGTGTCCCTCGAGCTCGATGGCGATGGACAGGCTCGCGTCCTCGGTGTCGTTGAGGAGCTTCTTGGCAGTGCGCTGGGCGATGGGCGAGAAGGCGCGCAGCTCCTCCACGAGGGCGTCGGTGGCCTTCTCCAGGTCCGCGTCGGGCACGCATTCGGTGGCGATGCCCCAGTCGAGGGCCTGCCGGCCGGGGATGCGCTTCGAGCGCATCACGATGTCCTTCGTCCGCGTGATACCGACGATCTTCTGGAGCCGGGCCGAGCCGCCGGAACCGGGGATCTGGCCGAGCTTCTGTTCGGGAAGCGCGTAGCGGCAGGTCTCGGAGACGATGCGGAAGTCGCAGGCCAGCGAGATCTCGAAGCCGACCCCGAACGTGTAGCCACGGTTGGCGGCGATGACGGGCTTCGAGCAGCGGGCCGGCGCCGCCATGTTCCAGGCGAGCTTCGAGACGTGTTCGGGCGAGGCGTCGAGGAAGCCCTTGATGTAGCCCCCCGACGAGAAATGCTCGCCCTCCGCCCGCAGGACGATGACCCGCACGCGGGGATCCTCGTCCAGCGCCTCGAACACCTTCCGGATCTCGTCGCGCTGGGGCATCGCGATGACATTCATCGGCGGTCGCGCCAGGATCACGTCGGCACGCTCGCGCTCGGCGTCGATCTCGACGCGGAAGCCATCGAGGTTCGTCAGGCGCGGGTCGATGGTGGGGGTGTCACTCGTCATGGGGCAGGGCTCTCGCTGAAATTCGTTGGGGGGTGTCAGGCGGCCTCGTGGCCTTCGGCGCGGGGCTCGGCCTCGCCCTCGGGCACGTACTCGCCGGCCACGAGCTGACGGCGCAGCAGCTTGCCGACCGGCGATTTCGGGATCTCGTCCACGAAGACGTAGCGGCGCGGCAGCTTGTGACTCGGCAGGCCGCCCGCCCGGCAATGGGCGTCGAGCGCCGCTTCGTCGGTGCTGCCGCTCCGCTTGATGAAGGCCGCGACGATCCGGCCCCAGCGCTCGTCGGGCAGGCCCACGACGGCGACCTCTGACACGGCCGGATGCAGGGACAAACGACTCTCGATCTCGACGGGCGAGACATTCTCGCCCCCGGTGATGATCATGTCGTCGACCCGGCCAGTGACGTAGAGGTCGCCATCGGCGTCGGCGAAGCCGGTATCGCCGGTGAAGTACCAGCCGTCGCGAAAGGCCTTGGCGTCGGCCTCGGGGCGATGCCAGTAGCCCTCGAAGGCTTCGTCGCCCTTGGCTATGACGGCGATCTCGCCCTCCTCGCCCGGCGCGGCGGTTCGGCCTGGGTCGTCCCCCATGGGCACGACACGCACCATGGTGTTGAGGCCCGCCCGCCCGGCCGAGCCGGGTTTCACCGCCGCCTCGTGGTTGATCGTGAAGGTGTAGACCTCCGAAGAGCCGTAATGGTTGACGAACAGGTCCGGCCGGAACGCCTCGGTCAGGCGGGCGAGCAGGCCGTCCGTCATCGGCGCCCCGGCGAAGCCGAGCTTGCGCACGGAGGTCGTGTCGGTCGCCGGGAAATCCCGGTGGTGCACGAGGTCGTGATACAGGGTCGGCACGAGGTAGAGGTTGGTGATCCGCTCGGCCGCGATCAGCCGCAGCGCCCCGGCCACGTCGAAGCGCGGCAGGCAGACGAAGGTCCCGCCGATCAGCGACATGGCGAGGAGCGAGCGCACGCCCATCGTGTGGTAGAGCGGCATGACGCCGAGCGTCCGCTCGCCACGCCCGTAGAGGTTCTGCGCCACGTGGGCGAGTGCCGCCGCCCGCTCCGCCCGGTGCCGCCGAGGGACCCCCTTGGGCTTGGCGGTGGTGCCGGAGGTGTAGAGCATCAGCGAGATCGCTTCCGCGTCGACCCGGGGCGTCGCCGGGGGCCCTTCGGTGGCGGCGAGGTCGGCGAAGGCGGTCTCGCCGGGGCCGGGTGGCGTGCCGACGGCGATGCGCGGGATCCGCTGCGACGCCGCGCTATCCCGCAGGCTCCCGGCCGAGACCGGTTCGTAGGCGATGGCGCGGGCTTGCGCGTTCTCGATCGCGAAATCGATCTCCTCGGCCTTGGCCCGCCAGTTGATCGGCGTGATCACGATACCCGCGAACTGGCAGGCCCAGTGCAGGGTCGCCGCCTCGTGCCGGTTCTGAAGGACCGTGACGAGGTGGTCGCCGGGCTTCAGCCCGAGCCGGTCGAGCCCCGCGACCGTCGCGGAGATCACTGCGAACCACTCCGTGTAGGTCAGCCGGGTCTCCCCGTCGACGAGGGCAAGGGCGCGGGGATCGCGGGAGACGCTCGCAAGGAAGCTGGTGCCGAGATCAAGCATGGGCGGCCTCCGGGGATGACGGGTCCGGGATGTCGCCCCTGAGTTCCGCAGCCGCCTCCAGGGCGGCCTCGATGATCGGCGCGTAGCCGGTGCAGCGGCAGAGATGGCCGCCGATCACTTCCGTGATCTCCCGGCGCGACGGGTTCGGCCGAAGCACGAGATAGGCATCGAGCGACATCAGGATGCCGGCGGTGCAGAAGCCGCACTGCAGGGCGTGCCGCCGCCGGAAGGCCGCCTGCAGCACTCCGAGCCGGCCGGGCTCCGGAGCCAGACCCTCGACGGTCCGCACGGCGCAGCCCTCGACCCCCACGGCCAGCGTCAGGCAGGCCCGGGCGGGCACCCCGTCGATGGACACCGTGCAGGCGCCGCAGACGCCGTGCTCGCAGCCGACATGCGTGCCCGTGGCCCCGAGCCCGTGGCGCAGGGCGTCGGTCAGCAGGGTGCGGGTCTCGACCTCGACCGTGGTCTCGCGCCCGTTGAGGGTGAAGGCCACCGTGTGACGCCCCTTCGCGTCTAGCTGTGGCATGGCACGGCCTCCTGATGGGTGTCGCCTCTTGCGGCCCTGGCCGCTTCCTCCAGCACCCGGCGGCCGAGACTCCGCACGAGGTCGCGGCGGTAGCGGGCGGTGCCGTGGAGATCGTCCCCCGCGCCGAGGTCCCAGGCGAAGGCGTTGAGGGCATCGTCGAGCGCCGACCCGTCGAGGTGGGGGAAGTCGCGGGCGGTGGGCCGGTCGGCGACGCCGCCGACGGCGAGCCGCATCCGGGTGCCGTCCACGACCGCCGCGCAGGCGACGATGGCGTAGTCGCCGTGCCGACGCCCCACCTCAGCGAAGGCGGTGCCGGCGCCCTCCCGGCGGAGGGGATAGGCGATGGCCTCGATCATCTCATCGTCGGTCCGGTCGGTGACCATCATGCCGGTAAAGAAGTCCTCGGCCGCCACGCGCCGGACTTTCCGGCGGCTGCGCAGGTGAATCTCGCCCTGCAGCGCCACGAGGCAGAGGGGGATTTCCGCGCTCGGGTCGGCATGGGCGACGGAGCCGCACAGCGTCCCCCGTGCCCGGGTCTGGATGTGCCCGACCCACGGCAGGGCGGTGGCCAGCAGCGGCAGGTCCCGGGCGAGCCCCGGCCGGTCGAGCAGGATCGCCTGCCGCACGCCTGCCGGGATGACGAGAGCCCCCTTGTCGAGACGGGGCTCTTTGAGAGCGGGAATGCGCATCACGTCGACGAGCACGGCGGGCTTCGTCAGCCGCATGTTGAGCATCGGCATCAGGGACTGGCCGCCCGCGATGATCCGGGCCTCGGGGCCGTGCTGGCGCAGGGCTTCCAAGGCGTCGTCCAGGGACGTCGCGCGCAGATAGGCGAAGGGCGCGGGCTTCATGCGGACACTCCCAGGCGCGCGAGGAGCCGTCGCAGGGCGGCCGGGAGGCGGAGCCTGCTCTCGCCGGACCCGCCGGCTCGCCGAGCCAGGGCCGTGAAGAATCCGCCGATGATCACCCGCGCGGCCCCGTCGAGGAGGCGCCCGCCTACCGCCGCGACCTTGCCGCCCACCGCCGCCTCGTAGACGTAGGCGATCCGCGTCCCCCCGGCGCCGTCGGGCTCCAGGGTCAGGCGACCGGTGCCGCCGCCGCTGCCGAGGCCACCCGTCACCGTGCCGGTGAGCGTTACCGCCCGGGGCTCATCGAGATCGCTGAGGGTGACCTCGGCCTTGTAGCGGCCCTTCACCGGGCCGACGCCGAGGGTGACGTCGGCCTGGAACCGTGTGCCGGAGAGCTTCCGCACCCCGTGCGAACCGGGGATGACGGAGGCGAGCACGTCCGGGTCGAGGAGCATCGCCCAGACCGTCTCCGGCGGAGCCGTGACGGCGGCCGAGCCCTCCCCACGCAGGGTGCGGTCGCCCGCCTTCGTGGCGGGCTTCGGGGCAGAGTGGCCGGCGGGGGGCGCTCGTTCCTCCCCGCCCGCCGCGAGGGCAGCGAGCTTGGCGGGTGTCAGGGGCAAGTCGATGGCCTCAAGCCCGAGGGCGTCGGCCACCGCGTTGGCGAGGCAGACCGGGGTCGACATGCAGTTGCCCTCGCCGACTCCCTTGGCGCCGAGCGGCGTGAAGGGCGACGGGCTCTCGACGTGCAGGATGCGTAGATCCGGCACCTCGGTCGCGGTGGGCAGCAGGTAATCGGCGAAGGTTCCGGACAGGAAGGCGCCATCGTCGCCGTAGGAGAGTTCCTCGAAGACCGCCGCGCCGAGCGCCTGCGCGAAGCCGCCGCGCACCTGCCCCTCGACCATACCCGGGTGCAGGATGCGCCCGCAATCGTGCATCGAGACGTAGCGATCGATGATGATCTTGCCGGTGACCCGGTCGATCTCCAGGCCGCAGATGTCGAAGATGAAGCCGTGGCAGAGGGAGGAGTTGATGTGGTCCTCGGCGTCCGGCGCCGTCAGTTCCGGGGGTGTCCAGAACACCGTCTCGCGGATCACCGCGCCGAGATCCTCGGGCACGAGGCCCGGCGACCAGTGGCTCGCGGCGGCCACCCGCGCGAAGGGCAGGCCCGCATCCGGGTTCAATCGCGAGGCGATGCGACCGCCCGCGAAGTGCAAGTCCTCGGGACGCAGGTTCAGCTGCGCCGCCGCGATCCGCGCGAGCCTGTCGCGCAGGCGGGTGGCGGCGAGGTGCGCGACCCCCGCCACGGCGGCGGCGAAGCGGCTCGCGTAGTTGCCCGAGGCGATGGACCACGCATCCTTGGCGGTATCGAGGTCGGCCGTGACGCGGACCTGCTCCATCGGGAGGCCGAGCACGTCGGCCACCACCTGGGCGAGCACCGTCCGGTGCCCCTGGCCCTGCGGCACCGAGGCGACCTGCACCGTCACCGAGCCGACGGGATCGAGGGTGATGGTGGCGGTCGATTGCGCGCCGTTCTTGGGCCCGGCCTTGGCGCGTTCCTCCGCCGTCAGCACGGTGGTGATGTAGCCCATGTTGGAGACGCTGGGCTCGACCGCCGCCGTGAGGCCGATCCCATAGAGGCGGCCCTCGGCGCGGGCGGTGTCCCGCCGCCGCTTCAGCTCATCGAGCCTGCCGTCCCGGGCGGCTTCGTCGAGGGCGCGCTGGTAGTCGCCGGAATCGTAGAGGGCGCCGGTCGCGGTGCGATAGGGGAAGGCGTCGGCCGGAATCAGATTCCGGCGGATCACCGCGAAGGGATCGAGGCCCAGCGTCAGCGCGATGCGCTGCATCAGCCGTTCGAGCGGATAGTACACCTGCGGCCCGCCGAAGCCCCGCACGAGGCCGGTCGGCGTCTTGTTGGTCAGCACCACCCGGTTGCGCACGGCGACGTTGCGGATGGCGTAGGCGCCGGTGAGGTTGCCGTGCATCCGGTAGAGCGTGGCGGGTTCGGGCGCCCGCAGGTAGGCGCCGCAATCCTCGACCTGATCCCAGTCGAGCGCGGTGACGCGCCCATCCGCGTCGAAGGCGGCCCGGAGGGTCGTGACCCGGTTCGTGGCGGAGACGGAGGCCGAGAGGTGCTCCAGCCGGTCCTCGATCCACTTCACCGGCTGGCCCACGAGGCGCGCCGTGGCGGCGATCAGCACGGCGTAGGGCGCGACGCCCTGCTTCACTCCGAAGCTGCCGCCGGAATCGGGGGGCGTGCGCAGGCGCAGGCGGTTGCCCGGCACCTTCAGCGCCCGGGCCACCACCGCGTGGATGCTGAACGGCCCCTGGAAGTTCGCCAGCACGTCGTAGGAATCGTCGGTGGGATCGTAGGAGGCGACGACGCCGTAGGTCTCCATCGGCGAGCCGGTGTTGCGCGGGTAGCGCACGGTCACGGACAGGCTGTGCGGACTGTCGGCGAAGGCCGCCTCGGGGTCGCCGTAGCGGAAGCGGCGGTCGCTGACGCAATTGGCGCCGACGCCCTCGTGCAGGATCTCGCTGTCGGGGGCGAGGGCCGACAGCGGGTCGACCACCGCCGGGCGCACCCGGTACTGCACCTCGATCAGGTCGCAGCCGTCCTCCGCGAGGTAGCGGTCGCGGGCGACGACGATGGCGACGGGCTCACCGACATAACGCACCCGGTCCACCGCGATGGCGCGGGCATCGACGGCCGCCCGCAAGGCCGGGACGAGGCCGGTCGTGACGGCGTCGAGGTCCCGGCCCGTGACCACGGCGGTGACGCCGGGCAGCGCCTTGGCTGCCTGGACGTCGATGCCAAGGATGTCCGCATGGGCGTGGGGCGAGCGCAGGATCGCCGCGTGCAGCGTGCCGGGCCGCGTGCCGAGGTCGTCGATGTAGCGGCCGAGCCCGGAGAGCAGGGCGGCGTCCTCGACGCGCTCCACGGACCGTCCGACATAGCTCGATGACACGATGCCCAAGCCGTTTCCTCCGCCGGACCTCTCGATGGGGTCCGTATCTCGGGGAGAATGGCGGCTCCGTGTGGGTGCGGCGATGCCGAGGCGTCTCGCGACTTACCGAAACGTCTCATTCTTTGATGACGGCGCCGTCAGGCAGCGGGCTGCCCGCCCCGCCGGACGATGCCGCGGAAGATGCTCGGGGGTACGCTGACGTGGTCCCGGAAGAAGCGCGAGAAATGTGCGGGCGCGGCGAAGCCGAGGCGCATGCCGATCGCGGTGATGGGCTCCTCGCTGCTCACGATGGCCTCGACGGCCTGCTCGATCCGGATCGCGTTCAGGAAGACATGCGGCGGGGCCCCGGTGGATTGCTCGAACAGGCGGTAGAACTGGGCGCGGGAGAGGCCCGCCTCGCGTGCCAGCGCCTCGGTGCCCAGCATGGCGCCGGGCTCTGCCCGCACCCGTGCGATGGTGCGTCGGATGCGCCAGTCGCCAGCGTTGCGCCGCGCGGCGGCGCGGAGGGAGAGGGGCTCCTCGCGCCAAGCCGTGAACCGCTCGATCACGGCGACCATCAGGTTCGACAGCAACTCGTCCTGGATGTGAGAGGAAAGCGGCGCGTAGACCATCTCGGCGGCGAGGTCGTGGGCGAGCCGGCGAATCGTTGGTGTGACGGCGCCCGACGGTTGTCCGAAGAAACCGGGCGCCCCGCTCGCAGCCCAATTCCGACGGAACGCGCCGAGCCAGTCGGGCTCGATGTACAGAGCCAGGATCATCGCCTTGGCCCGTTGGGGATCGTGCAGGTAGGCGTGGGTCTCCCAGGCGTTGATCAGGACGGCCTGATCGTCGGTGAGCGCGACAACCTGATCGCCGACGAGGAACTGCGTGTCGTCTCCCTCGACCTTCAGGAGCACGTGGCAATGCGGGTGCGCGTGGCGGACGAGGCTGCGGTCCATGTCGAGGAGCGCGACGCGGCCGAAGGCGCCATGGGCGATCTCAAGAGCCTCGGACATCTGCACTATTTAGCATGGTCCGCGGGTGGCAGCTAGATCGCCGCCGGGACGCCTGTCCCGTCAGGGCGTGGCAACCGGTTCGTTCCGGAGCGTGGTCCTCTTCCGGAGTTCGGCGGTACTCATCACCGCCAGGGGAATGACGAGGGCCACATAGGCGTTGTCGATTCCCCCAGGATCGCCGGCAAGGAACCAGCCGATCGTCAGGACGAGGGAAACCAGGATGCTGACGACGGCGGCCCGCGGGGTGCCGAAGCGCGGAGCGTAGAAGGCAAAGACGACCAGGACCGCCAGCGTCGCCCGCAGGGATTTTGCGAGGAAGGTCACCTTCAGGATATCCGGCGCGAAGATCGCCAGGGGAATCGGGATCAGGCCCACGAGCACCGTCATGCTGCGGACGAACCGCAGGGACGACGTCCCATCCTCGCCCCGACGGCGGGGATGATAGAAATCCTTGAACAGCAGGGTGGCGGCGCCGATGCTGAGGGCCGAGATCGTGCCGAACAGCGACCCCGCCAGTCCCGCCACCACGATGGCGGCCAGTAGATCGTCCATCCGGGCGATCAGGCCCGGCAAAGCCTGGATCGCGGGGATTCCAGGCAGCAGCGCCGCCGCGCAGACACCGACCAGGGCGGCGCCGATGCCGAACGGCACGAGCAGGAAGGCACAATAAAAGCTGGCCTGCCGCGCCGTGCGCCCGTCCTGCACGGTATTGATGGCCTGGATCACGTATTGCGTCGAGAAGACCGCGCCGATGCCGGCGACCATCCACGCGAAGATCTGCGACCAGCCGACCGTATCGACCGCGAACATCGCTTCGGGCACGCGGGTCCGCAGGTTCGCGAGGCCGCCGACCTGAGACAATCCGAAGGCGACGGCCGCGAGGATGCCAAGATACTTCACGACGGCATGGAGGACGTTCGTGTAGATGACCGAGCGCATCCCCCCGACACTGACATAGAGCGTCGCGACGATACCCGTGATGACGATGGCACTGGTCCGATCGACGTTGAGGAGACCTGCCAAGATCGTACCGCCGCCCGCATAGGTCGAGACTGCGACGATCTGAAGAGCGAAGATCATAATGATTGAGGTCGCGAGCTTGGTCGGGCGACCGTAGGCCTTATTCAACGCCCCGGAGATCGTATTCTCGCCGAGTTCCTTGAAGCGGGGCGCGAGCAGGATGGCGTAAAGAACGAATCCGACGGCGAGGGCGAGGACGTTCCAGGCTGCCGACACCCCGACTCTGTAGGCCGTCTGTGTGGTACCGACGCTCGTGGCAGTCCCGATGAATTCCGACATCAGCAGAAAGCCGATCAGGAACGCCGGATAGCGCGTGCCGCCGGAGGTAAAGCTTCCAGCGCTCCTCGCATGGCGTCGCACAGAGAAACTGATCAGCCCCATCGCCGCCATGTAGGCCAGGGTCAGGGAGAGAACGATCCAGTTTGGCTGCATGGGTGCGGCCTAACGGCGACGCCGTAGCGCCTGGGCGCCAAGGGACCCCAGCTCGTTTCCTCCGAAATCATTCGAGGCCGCAGCTTTCCTCGCACGAACGAGAAGCAACGGCCATTGCGGGGAAAATTAGATTTTGAGAAGGAAGCGGACAAATATTCTGATTTGATCGGCGCCATCAGATTATCTGATTCAGCACGATGATTAATATAAATTGCACACTTAGCAGGGTGCGGCAGGTCAATAAACTTCTTTATATTGACTTGGATTTACATTAGATCGGTTTTACAGAAATAATAGACGCTATAGGTCGTTGTGTACTCGACTGCCTGCAAAATTTGACGATGAAATGGGTCGGCATGTTAGCAGAGCGCATTTGTATCGACGTTGCGTGGGATAGCCATTGAGTCGCTGGCTAGCCGAGAAAGCTGACATACTCCTCGCGACCCATGTCTGCCATCTCGGGCGGAGTTGGCGCATCCCGATAGCGGTCTTTCGCGGCAGTTGAGCAAACTCAGCTTAGCTTGGGGCACGAAGGGGCGTAGGCCGTTGGTGACGGCGCGAGGGCAAGGCTGACCTCAAGATGGTGTCGTCAAAGGTCCACCAGGGGATTGTGCGCATCGGAGCGATATTCGTGAAGGCACCTGCGAAGCCTCCCTACGGCGATGCACTGTCGGATACATCGACAACCAGGCCATCGCTCAGCTACCGATAGAACGTCTGCTTTTAGGTTGCTACCCGGTTCGGCCGAGTGGCAGCAATGGGCGCAAAGCGGAACGACCGCTTTTGCGCCCATCGGCGATCCGGCATGGCGTAGGCTGGCCGAAAGCTGCCCGTCCGATTTCTGACAAACCGTGGCTCGAAGCAGACATGCACGCCTGACCGAGCGTTTTACCGGCGTTTGAAACTCCGAAATATTTTTCCGACAAAATGTGAGGCGATCTATTCGGGCTCCTGACGGTTAGGGCGACTCGTCAGGAAAATGGTCGGATTGCCGACACCGCTAAGTTATGCGCTCTGCGCAGGCGCAGCCTCCGCGAGGCGTGCCAGGCATGGATGCCGACGATGGGAAAGCGAGCCACGTCGTCAGGGATCAGCGGGATCCACAATGCTGTTGGGAGGAGCCCGGCGGTGTGGCGGACGGCGTTCGCGTGATCCAGGTCGGCTGGGACGCGGTTTCACAGATTGGGGTGGTGACGCTGCTCTGTCACGCGGTCAATTCGGGGTCAGGGGCGACGGCGGGCGCGGGCCAGGATCTCACGAGAGTGCTGCAGCGTCTCATGCGCCGTGCCGATCGCGTCCGCGATCTCGCCCGACAGCCGGCGAGCACGGGCGTTCTGGTTTGGCCGAACGTGCCGCCGCGGATCGCGCAGCCGCTCGCCGAAAGGCACCTCCATCAGCGTCTCGCCGGCGGCATTGGCGATGACGAAGCTGTATGGCATCGGGCTCATGCCCTTGTGCACGAGTTCGGCGGCCATGTCGGGGATCGAAGCACAGGCTTGGAGATAGGCGGTCTCCAGGTCGGGCATCATGAGCCCATCCTCGTCGGGATCGAGGCCGTCGGGCGTGCGCAGGTGGAAGAAGAACAAGGGCACGCAAACCTCGCGACAGCCACGCAGCGCAAGCGGCTATCATTAACCGTAACACACGTTGGGACCAACAATTCTCACATGCGTTAGGTCAACAAATACCGCATCCCTTGGTGCAATTCAGTTCGTGGTGCGGAGGATCCCTATGATGAACCCCCTCATCGCCAAGATGGAGCAGTTCGCACGCCTCTCGGACGAGGACCGACGGGTGCTAGTGATGCTGATGAGCGAGCCCGGGCGCAGCTACAGACCAGGCACGGACATCGCATCCGAAGGTGACGCCCCGCAGGCCGTCCGCCTTAACCTCTCGGGCTGGGCTTGCCGCTACAAGCTGCTGCCGGACGGGCGCCGTCAGGTGTTGGCGCTGTTACTGCCCGGTGACCTGTACGACCATAACATGTTCGTGCTGTCCGAGATGGACCACTCGATCAGCGCGCTCAGTGCCGTGACCCTGGTCGAGATCCCACTGGCAAGCTTCGAGGTGACGATGGCCGCTCATCCGCGCGTGACGCGGGCGCTATCGTGGGAGACGCTGGTGAACACGGCGGTGCAGCGCGAGTGGATGCTGAACCTCGGGCGACGCGACGCGACCGAGCGCCTGGCCCACCTGTTCTGCGAGGTGTTCTACCGTTTGCGCGCGACCGGGTTGGTGCAGGGCGACAGCTGCGAGATGCCGATGACTCAAACCGATCTGGCCGATGTGATCGGCATGACGCCGGTGCACGTCAACCGAGTGCTGCAGACGCTGCGCAGGCAGAAGCTGGTCGAGCTGAGGGGACGCCGCCTGATCATTCCAGATCTGCCTGCTTTGGAGCGGGTGGCGCTGTTCAACCCGAATTACCTGCACCTTAACCATGTCGGTGCGCGGTTCGACGCCTGAGGACGAGCATCGAGGTGTCGGCGCAAATCGCGCAACGGCGACGAACTGAACCGGCCTGAGCGTGCCCTTGCTATAGGCGCTATGGAACGGCTTCAGGATGGCGTTCAGCAACATTGGCATCACGTTACCGCGCAACACGACCTTTCAGCCTAAAGGCCCATTGGCTCCTGTCAGGACTGGCTTTACAGGCGGGGACCAAGCGGAAGCGAGCCATGACCTCTCGACCAGCCTCACCCCATCCAGGGCACGTCCTGCGCGATCGTGTTTTGCCATGCCTGGGCCTCTCAGTGAGCGACACAGCCCGCATGCTGCGTATCTCGCGACAGACGCTGCACACCATCCTGGCAGGCACGGCTTCAGTCACGCCTGAGATGGCCCTTAGGCTGGCTCGCCTGTCCGATACGCAACCGGAGTTCTGGCTCCTCCTGCAGCAGCATCACGATCTCTGGCGCATCGAAGGGGGCATGAGCGATGTCCTGCGGGACATTCCCATCCACCCTCTACCTGACGCACTGCGCGCAGAGATCGGCTGCCATGGCCAAGCATACTGAAGTTCGACCGAGAGCAGCGCTCGGCGTCTACGGCCTCGACGATATCCTCGGCGGCGGCTTTGCCCGTGACCGGCTCTACCTGCTGGAGGGGAGCCCCGGGACCGGCAAGACCACCATCGCGCTGCAGTTCCTGCTGGAGGGCGCACGCGCTGGCGAGAAGGGGCTCTACATCACCTTGTCGGAGACCGAGGAGGAGTTGCGCGATGGCGCGGCATCCCACGGCTGGAGCCTGAACGATCACATCAAGGTGTTCGAACTCGCTCCGCCCGAGAGCCTACTCGATGTCGAGCACCAGCAAAGCCTCCTGTATTCCTCGGACCTCGAACTTGGAGAGAGCACCAAGGCGATCTTTGAGGCGATCGAGACCGAGGCACCGGCACGTGTCGTGCTCGACAGTCTGTCCGAGATCCGGCTCCTGGCCGGCAGCTCGTTGCGCTATCGCCGGCAGATCCTGGCCCTCAAGCACTACTTCGCCCGGCATGGCACCACGGTGCTGATGCTTGATGACCTTACCGCCGATAGCCTCGACAAGACCGTGCACAGCATCGCGCACGGCGTGATCCGGCTGGAGGAACAAGCGCCAGAATATGGCGCCGAGCGGCGCCGGCTCCGGGTGGTGAAGTATCGCGGTCAGCGCTTCAGGGGCGGGTACCATGATTTCTCGATCAAGCCCGGTGGTGTGACCGTCTACCCGCGCCTGGTCGCCCTGGAGCACAAATCTACGTTCGCCCGCACGCCGATGACGAGCGGCATCGCCGAACTCGATGCTCTCGTCGGCGGCGGCATCGCGCAGGGATCGAGTACGCTAATCCTCGGGCCCGCTGGAACCGGCAAATCGCTTTTGGCCATCCAGTTTGCTCTTGCGGCGATCGCCAGGGGAGAACGTGCAGCCCTGTTCGTCTTCGACGAGGAGATCGGCCTGCTGTTTCAGCGCCTGCAAGCCATGGACATCGACCTCGAAGCCTTGCAGGACGCGGGCGAGTTGTTCGTTGAACAGGTCGATGCCGCGGAGCTGTCGCCTGGTGAGTTCAGCCACCGAGTTCGGGTCTGCATCGATAAGCATGATGTGAAGACCGTCGTGATCGACAGCATCAATGGCTATCAAGCCTCGATGCCGGAGGAAAATGCCCTCATCCTGCACGTTCACGAACTGCTGCAGTACCTTAACAGGCAGGGCGCCTCGACCTACCTCACGGTGGCTCAGCACGGGCTCGTGGGCGATATGAGGTCGCCGGTGGATGTGACCTACCTCGCCGACACCGTCATTCTCCTACGCTACTTCGAGGCGATGGGTCGTGTTCGCAGGGCGATCTCGGTCATCAAGAAGCGGACCGGCTTCCACGAGGACACAATCCGTGAGTACCGGATCACCCCGCGCGGCCTAACCATCGGGCCACCGCTGGAAGGCTTCCAGGGTGTGTTGCGCGGCGTCCCGGCCCTTGTCGGGCATGACGAGGCTCGGCCGGGTGCCGAGCAGGACTGATGCAAACCAACCCTGCAAGCTCGGAGCGGACGCTGATCCTGGCTCCGTTCGGGCGCGATGCTGCCGTTGCAGGCGCGCTCCTCACTGAAGCCGGCCTTGGCTACAAAATATGTCGCGACCTCGGCGATCTGCTCTCTGGAATGGGGGAAGGCGCCGGCTTGGTTCTTCTGACCGAGGAGGCAATCCGAACGGCGGATCTTAATCCGGTTAGCCGATGGGTGGGTACCCAGGCGCCTTGGTCCGATCTGCCTTTTATCGTCCTCACCTCACGGGGCGGCGGGTTGGAGCGCAACCCAGCGGCTGGGCGGGTTTCGGAGGTGCTCGGCAACGTTACCTTTCTGGAACGCCCCTTCCACCCGACCACACTGATCAGTCTGGTACGCACGGCCCTTCGAGGACGTCGCCGCCAGTATGAAGCTCGTGCTCGCCTCGTCGAACTCCATGCGGGCGAGAAACGACTGCGCGGAGCTCTTGCGGCGGAGAAGCGGGGCGCCGATCACCAGCGCCTGCTCATCGACGAGTTGAACCACCGGGTGAAGAACACCCTTGCGACGGTGCAGTCGATCGCAACCCAGACCCTGCGCAACGCATCGACTACGGAGGAAGCTCGGGAAGCCCTGGAGACCCGGCTCTTGGCCCTCTCGCGTGCCCACAATGTCCTGACGCGAGAGAACTGGGAAGGTGCAAACCTCTCGGACATCGTTGCCCAGGCGATTGCTCCCTATGATCCGCAAGACGGCGGCCGTTTCCAGATCGGGGGGCCCGACGTGCGGCTTCTCCCGCGGACGGCTTTGGCACTTGCGATGGCGTTCCAGGAACTTGCCACCAACGCGGTGAAGTACGGCGCTTTGTCGACCCCAGGCGGACACGTTGAAATCGCTTGGACGATGCGTGAAAGTCCTTCGGCACCTTGGCTGAATTTACGCTGGAGCGAGAGGGGCGGCCCAACGGTTAAGATGCCAAGACGACGAGGATTTGGATCACGCCTTATCGAGCGTAACCTCGCGCGCGACCTCGACGGGAAGGTCGAGATCTCTTTTGTGCCGGGAGGAGTGACATGTACGTTGGATGCACCCCTGAGCTAATTTTCAGGCGACTGAAGGGGCCTAACGCTTGCCTCGTACAGACGCTCCGCTTCTCTCCGAACCTCGTCGTAGGAGCGGAGTGGATCATCCGCGACAGTAAGCCTTCGTTGCATCCAGTGTTGCCCGATGGCTACGCTCGCGTTGCAACCCTGCACCTCACGCACGAGAACGCCGCGTAATCCGTGCCGGCATGCAATAAATGCTGCCCCGACGACGGGGTGGTTTGGACTGCGGAATGACGACAGCTGGGCTTATCCGAGCGATCCATATCGCTGCCATCGCCACTTCGCTGGCCTTCGGGTTGGAGGGAACCCCCGTAATGGCGGGTTCGTCTGCCGAACCCGGACAGACCGTGGGGCAAGCCCCCGGCGCGCCGTTGCCCATCGGCCTCTACTTCATCGACACATCGAGTTTCGGCTCTCGCGATATCACCCCACGTGGCACAGACTCGAACGTCAACCTGCCGTCTTTCATCTGGGCTACACCTGCCGAGGTGGTCGGCGGCCGGCTGCAGTTTGTCGTGTTGCAGCCGATCACGGCTTCGAGCACGCGTGGCGCCACGTACCAGAGTGGGTTCGGCCAAACGCTGCTCGCTGCACAGGTAGCCTGGAAACTCGGCAACAACCTCAACTTCAGCTACCTGCTCGGCGCGTACCTACCGAGTGACACTAAGATCGTCATTCAAAATCCAGTTCTGCATCAGCGCTTTGCCATCACCTACAATGGCGATGGCTGGAACCTGACAAGCAATTTCCTGTACGGCACCTTTTTCGACACCAGATCGGCCGGTGGTACTTATTATCCCGATTTTCTCAATCTCGATCTCACGGCCACCAAGCATTTTGGTAAATGGGAATTCGGGCCGGTAGCCTTCGGATCGACCGATCTACCGACTAACAATCCGTCCTACGCCCGGCAGGGCCAGTTCGCGGTTGGTGGCCTCGTGGGATACAACTTCGGTCCCGTCAATCTACAGGCTTATGTTACGCGGGACGTCGTTCAACGTAACTATGCGGGACTTGAGACGCGCGGCTGGTTGCGTGCCACGGTGCCGATCTACCAGGACAAAGGTGAGACACCCGAGCCGAGCCCCGTCATACGCAAATTCTGAAACTGTCTCTAAAAGCAGACGTTCTCAAGACCGACACAGTTTGGAAAGCGACGCTAGCGGATTACATCGCCTCGATAACGGCCACCTAAAATTCGGTGTTCTGGCAATCTATCGAAAATCGGCGCACAAGACGATATCGCTGACCTCGATCCTGGCTGTCAGTGCCTGAGAGTAGCGAGTGCTCCCGCCCTACTTCACGCGGAGCACCTGCATGTCACGCTACTACTTCGATATCCACGACGGCACATCGCAATTTGACGATGAGGGCACCGAATGCGCCACCCTTGAAGAGGTACGCGCGCAGGCTCTAAAGGTTCTTCCTGATATGGCGCGCGATCAGACAGCCGAAGGCAACGAGCGGCTCATCTACACGGTGCTGGCAACCGATGAGGATCACCGCCCCGTCTACTCAGCTACGCTGTCGCTTGTAGGGCTGTGGCTAATCCGCTGACGGCTGCCCATCGTGGCTAGCGCATCCCTGCACGCGGACCGGCGCGTGATCTGGTCTCTATCGTATAAGTTTGCGTACGGAGGAGGCCGCGAACGGTTTGCTGAGGAAGGATACCCCCGCGGGCATCGCGTCCGGCTCTGGCTGCGGCCACGCCGAGCAGATCACGATGCGAGTGTCAGGCCAGCGCTGCGCTACTTCACGGGCCAGTGCCAACCCATCGCGTTCGCCCGGCATGCGCACGTCCGTGAACAGAAGGTCCACGCCGCCGAGCCGCTCCAGGTGCTCCATCGCCTCGGCCGCGTTGCGCGCCTCATGAACCTCAAACCCCTCGTCAGCGAGGGTACTGACGGTTTCCATCCGTAGCAGGGGTTCATCCTCGGCGACGACAGTCAGCGCACGATGATGCGATGTGAACTCATTCATGCACCGAAACAGGCACCGGCCTTCAGGGTTCCAGGTCGCGATTAGACGACGGGCTGGAACCCTGCGAGCGGTGCGATCAACTCGCAGACGACGCCATCGGCCGGGTAGCTCAGCCGGACTGTGCCGCCGACATCACCAGCCAAACCGCGCTCAATCAAGCGGGAGCCGAACCCCTTGCGGCTGGGCACCGCCACGGGGGGCCCACCGCTCTCTCGCCACGTTAGCCGAACGGTCTGGACATCAGCGATGTCCTCCACCACCCAGGTGACATGCACCATGCCGTCCGGCGTGCTCAGCGCGCCATACTTGGCCGCGTTCGTCGCCAATTCGTGCATCATCAGCGACAACGACAGCGCCCCCTTTTCATGGATGCGCAAGGGCGGTCCGTCTAAGCGGAACCTCCCCTTCTGCTCATCATCATGCAGCTGCAGCGCCCCTGCTACGATCGCGCTGATCTCGGCGCTCTCCCCCTGACCAACAAGCAGGATGTCGTGCGCCTTGCTCAGGGCGATCAGGCGCGCCGCCACCGTCTCCTTGGCGGTGTCCACGTCGGTGGCGTTGCGCAGGGTCTGGGTAACAATCGCCTGGACCATCGCCAGGGTATTCTTCAGCCGGTGCGACAGCTCGCGGTTGATCAGCTCCTGCTGCTCTTCCGCGTGTATCCGAGCCACGGCTGCCTCGACGCGGTCGGCGGCCGTGCGTAGGAACGCGACCTCCTCCGGCTGCCACATGCGCACATGACGATCGTGCACGAAGAACAGCGCCGTCGTGCGTCCACGCTCGCGCACGGGCATATTGATCAGGGCGCGGATATCCAATGCCGAGAGTGGGCGCCCGTCGGTTGCGGTGCGAGGATCAGTCCGGACGTCGCCGATCACCACCGGGTGACCCTCCAGCAAGCCCTCACGCAAGTTGCCGTAGTCGGTGAAGCGGTGAGGGCCTGCGATGCTGACTTGGCCCTCGGCGGTCCAATCCTGCTCCAGCGTCACGATCTCGCCGGAGTGATCAAGCCGACCGAACCCAGCTCGGCTCACCCCTAGGGTCTCGCCGACGATCTCGGCGGCAGCCATTGTCATCTCTTGGATGTTGGTGCCGTCGCGCAGGCGATCGCCCAGCGTAACCAACGCGGCTTGGCGTAGACCCTCGAGCTTGCGCGCGGTGATGTCGATCGACACCCCGGGGTAGCGCTGGGGTCGGCCGGCGGCATCGTGGTAGCAGCGTCCACGGGCATAGACCCAACGCACGCTGCCATTGGCCTGGAGCAGGCGATACTCCTCAGCGAATTCCCCACCAGTGGCGAGGGCGTGCTCGATCCTGGCGCTGACCCACTCCCGGTCCTGCGGGTGGATGCCGTCGATGTAGCGCGCGATCGAGGTGCCGACGGCAGCTTCCGCCGGATCGACGGAGTACAACTCGGCGAACCGGGCGTTGGCCACGATGCGGTCATTCTGGATGTCCCAGTCCCACCAGCCCACGGCGCCTGCAGCCTCGAACGCGAGGTTCAGGCGCTCCTGGCTGATGCGTAAGGCTTCCCGGTCTGCCCGCTGCTCGGTGATATCGCGGGCAACACCGGCAAAGCGTACCGGGCGCCCGGCCTGGTCATGCTCGATTTCACCCTTGCGCGCGATCCAGCGGACCTCGCCCGTATCCGGCCGAACGATGCGGTACTCGACATCGCGAGGAGCTTCGCCGCTGCGCCGCGAGCCGGCGGTAGAGATTAGGTGCCGATCCTCCGGAATGACCAGCTGCTCGAAGGCGGTGGACGGGTAGGCGTCGGCCTCCGGAAGCCCGTACAAGCGGCAGAACTCCGGGCTGGGCCGCAAGATGCCGTCGGCGATACCGATGGAGAATACGCCGACACCTCCGGCCCTCTGAGCCTGCTGCAAGCGTAGCGCCGCTTCTCGTAGGGCTTCGCCACTCCTGCGCTGCTCGGTGCGGTCGCGCAGGATCTTCACGAACCCGATGGCCCCACCGTCCTCGTCGCGCAGCGCCATCATCTCGCCCGAGGCCCAGAATTGGCTGCCGTCCTTGCGCAGGTGCCAGCGCTCGTCGATGCCGCGGTCCTCGGTCAGCGCACTGTGCATCTCCTGCTCAGGGATGCCGGCAGCGCGATCCTCGGGCGTGAAGAATACATCGGCCGGCTTCCCGCGCACCTCCTCAGGGATCCAGCCAAGGATACGCGTGGCGCCCACGTTCCAGTTTGTGACCATGCCGTCGAGATCCATTACGACGATGGCGTAGTCGGTGGCGCTCTCGAAGATCGCCCGATACTGGCTCTCGCTCGCCTGGACGGCGCGCTGCGCGGCGGCTTCGCGGACCTCGATCAAGCCGGCCGAGGCGGCGCCTGCAAACAGTCGGGTAGCCTGCAGGTGCCGCTCCGTGAAGGCCTCGGGTCGGCTCGACTGCAGCTTCAGAACGCCGATGCTGCGGCGGCCGCGGAGCACAGGTACGACCACGCAGGAGCGCAGCTTCATCCGCTCGGCGCGAAGCTGGTTGACGCGCAAATCGACCTGCACGTCAGGCACTAGCAGCGGCTTGCCGGATCGGAAGCAGGCACCCGATAGGCTACCCTCCAGCGGCACGCGTTTGGACTGGAAGGCGGCGAGGGTGCCGGCGACGGCCCGGTATTCCAACTCGTTGCCGACGGCCAGCTCGATGGCCCCGCCGTCAGCCTCAGGCATCGCCTCCATGGCCCCGGCAACGAGGATCTTCAGGATGGCACCGAGGTCACCGCCGGTCTCTGAGATCGCGGTTTGGGTTCGATAAAGCGTGTCGCGGGTGCGCTGAACCGCAGCTTGCTCCGCCAACAGCACGTCGCGTCCAGCAACGGCTCGGTTGAGTTCGAGCTGGCTCATCACCTGTCGGGCGAGCGCCTTCAGGCTTCTGGCTTGAACCTCGGCCAGACCGCCAAGACGCGGCTCGTTGTCGATGACGCACAGGCTGCCGATGACCTGTCCCTCGGAGGTGCGAAGGGGCGCGCCGGCATAGAACCGGATGTACGGTTCCCCGGTGACGAGTGGATTTGCCTTTGTGCGCGGGTCTGCTGTGAGGTCAGGAATGACCAGCACGTCCGGCTCGGTCAGGACAAGGGCACAGACTGAGGAATTCAGGTCCGTCTCGCATGAGGCGAACCCGACCCGAGCCTTGAACCACTGCCGGTCCGCCGCCACTAGGCTGACCAGTGCTATAGGGGTCTGGCACAGCTGTGTCGCCAATTGCACGATGTCGTCGAAGCCCGCCTCCGGTGGCGTATCGAGAATATCGTAGCTCTTCAGGGCTGCGAGCCGACGCTCATCAGCCACCGCGCCTGGAATGGGCGTCTGATCCAGCGTCACAGCTTGCGGGTCTTTGCAGTACGAACCGGCTTCACAAGTGCGGCGAGGACGGGCGGACGTAGGGTTTCAGGATGGCCTGCGTCGAGGGCGACGATCTCGCCCGCGCGCCCGTACACAGCGCCCAGGACATCCTGAAAGTGCCGACGCACGTTGGCGTGGCACTCGCAGGCTGCCTGCTCGATCCCAGGGCGATTGACGAGCTTGAGCCTACCGCGGCTGATCCGGATCAGCCCACTGCGCTGCATCTCACCCAGCACCTTGGTTAGGTAGGCGCGACGCACGCCCATCATCTCTGCGAGCATCTCGTGGGTGACCGGCAGCTCGTCGGTTCCGAGCCGATCCTGCATCGTCAGTAGCCAGCGTAGGCAGCGCTGCTCGATTGGGTGGACGGCATTGCAAGCCACTGACTGCAGTAGCTGCGCAACCAGACAATCGGCGTAGCGCACGAACAGGTCACGGATAGCGGGAGAGGCCTGCTTGGCCTCGTTCAAGCGCTCCGCCTCGATGCGCACAGCTGGGCCGCCGACCTGAACCACCGCTTGGCTGAAGGCTGGCAGGTAGCCGTGGCTGACGACACCGCCGAGCGCACCCTCATGCCCGACTGTAGCGGTCTCGACGGATTTACCGTCACGGAGCGGGAGGACGAAGGTGATGATCGTCCGGCTCAGGGGAAACGTGACGTGCGAGACCTCATCACCGACGCGGAACACGACGTCGCCGCGCTGGAACTCAGCTGGGTGCAGATACGGTGCAACACGCGTGCGGTCTGCCTCACTCAGCGCCTGCAGCAGCAGATTGCTCTCGAACGGAACCTGCGCGGCCAGCGCAGGGGCTGGCAACGACATCGCGACCTCCCGACCGTCGCTGCGTAGCGTGGGAGCAAGTGCGTGTCTGTCCATTGGAGGACATAACGCATAATTTTGGTCCGTGCTTCAACGAGTTGGCGGCTAGGTTCGCGGTATCTTCCATCCACCGCGTTCTTAGCTCAGAGAGGGTTTGGCCCAGGCCCGGTGGCATGACTGATTTCTGGCGAACGGCTGAGGCGGCCGTAGCCGCCTGCGGCCCGTAGAGTTCCCTTATGAGAATTGCCCGGCGAAACAGCCGTCGCGCTGAATGTCCGCTATTGGTGAGCGGCCGAGGCTCCTTGAATGACCGGGATGGGCGCAAAGCCGAAAGGCCGGTTTTGCGCAGACTGGCGTTCCACCGTGGCGTAGTCTGGCCGAAAGCCGCCTGTCCGCTTCCGGCTTTAGAATTGGAAAAGCGGACCTTCATTGTGGTTCGGGCAATCTTCGAGAATACCTTCGTACCGACAACGAGCCTCCAGCACTTTGAAGTGCGCTTTCAAAGGCGGAACCTAGTGAAATTAACCCCGCTTTGAATATACAGCTGGGCATCTTGAACATGCGAGTTCACGATCGATCGCCGTATGCAGCAGTGGGAGTACGTGATAGCTGGGAGGAGAAGGTCATCGTCGCGATGGCACCGACTTGGCGCCGTCTCCGTCAGCGGTCTGCGTCAGCGGTCTGCGTCAGCAGGTATGCAATCACATCTGCCCGATCGAGGGGGTCGGTAAGTCCGCTGAAACTCATGCTTGTGCCCGGCGCAAGCTTCGCAGGGGGGGCGAGCCAGACGTCCAACCGCTCAGGCGTCCAGACGTCGCCCAATGACCGGAGCGCCCATGTATAGCCGAAGCGCTTGCTGTTGCTGGCGATGGGTTTGCCAACCACGTCGTAGAGGCCGGGACCATCCCGGTCTCCGGCTCCCATCCTAACCGTGTGACAGGCCGCGCACTGGCCGAACAAGCGGCCGCCCCGCCTCGCGTCAGCCACCCGCATGATGTCGCCGAAGCCGGGGGTGTCACCCAGGGAACGACGACGCTCTTGACCGTCGTCCGAGCACGCTGTGACAGGGAATGCGAGCGTTGCTAGCGAGAAGCGCAATGCAAGACGGAGAGTGCCATTCACCTGTTCGACCATGAGCATTTACGCCACAGCATTAGTGGCAGCCGTTCTTGGGCGCCCAGTGTTGTGGTGGTGCCCCGGCGCGAGGTTCAAGATCCGGGACAGACGCCCGCGCACCCTATAATTACCAAACACACGGGTGACGGCCGGCGCGCGTGTCGAGCCGCTCAGATGTAGGTCGAGGCAAGTGCCGGCGAGCCTTCCAAGGCGTGGGCGAGCATTTCCAGTCCCTGCGTGATCTGCTGGCGGGTCGAGGGGCCGCCGAGGCAGAGGCGTACCGCCTCGGGCGGCGTTCCGGCGACGCAGAACGGGTCGCTGGCGACCACGCCGAGCCCGGCGGAACGTCCTTGGCTGGCAAAGGCCGAGCGGGTCCATCCCTCCGGCAGGGTGATCCAGATATGGAAGCCGTGCGGATCGGCGGTGTAGGTCCCGGCGGGAAGCAGCGAGGTCGCGATCCGCTGGCGCGCGGCGGATTCCTCGCGCACGAACTGAACGACGGCATCCGCCGTGCCGTCCATGATCCAGCGTGTCGCAAGCGAGGTCGAGATCGGCGAGGCCATCACTGTCGCGGCCCTGAGGGCTCCGGCGAGCGGAAGGGCGGACCGGGCGCTCGGGGCGACTAGGAAGGCGAGGCGCAGGCCGGCACCGAGGCACTTGGCGAGGCCGGCCACGTAGTAGGTGATTTCGGGGGCGAGGTCCGCGAAGCTCGGGGGCGGCGCCGGGCAGATGCGTGCGTAGGCGTCATCCTCGATGATGGTGACGGCATACCGGCGTGCGACCGCAATGATGGCCTCGCGCCGCGTCCGGGACAGGGTCGCGGTGGTCGGGTTCTGCAGAAGCGGGTTCAGATAAATCGCCTTCGGCGCGACCTTGGTACAGACGGCCGCGAACCCGTCGGGGTCGACGCCGTGCCGGTCCATAGGCAGGTCGACGAGGCGCAACCCCAGATGCGCCGCCAGCGACCGAATGCCCGGATAGGTGATCCGCTCGGCGCAGATCGTGTCCCTCGGTCGGGCGATCTGGCCCAACACGCTGAATAGGGCGCTATGGGCGCCCGGGCAGATGAGCAAGCGCTCCCGCGGGGTGTCGATGCCCCGACCTTTCAGCCAGCGCAGAGCCGCTTCCTTGTCCTCGTCCGTCCCGCCAAATCCCTGGTAGCGCAGCAGGTTAGAGAGGTCGCCGGACAACTCGGAGAACGACGCCTGCATCCGCGCCTGCAACGCCGGCGCGTCGGGTTCGGGAGGCAGGTTCATCGTGAAGTCGACCGGCCCGACCCGCGAGCCGTGCTTCGAAGAGAGCGACCGGCCTTGGCGAACGGGATCGATCACGAAGGTGCCTTGTCCGACGCGTCCTTCGATCAAGCCGCGTTTGTGAGCCTCGACATAGCCGCGCGAGACGGTCGTGAAGTTGAGATCGAGGGCCTCGGCGAGGGCGCGCTGGGTTGGCAGCCGCGCGCCTGCCGCCAGGCGTCCGGTTCGGATGTCGTCCGCCAATGCCTCGGCGATGGCGAGGTAGTGGGGCTTCCCCCAGCGCTTAAGGTCAGGCGTCCACCCCCCGCCCACGACATCCGAGGGCGCTGGTCGCCCGTCTCGCGTTGCTGAGGTCATCCGTTCTCCAAGCACACCATCAAGATGCGATCAATATTAGATTGTATGGGTAGCAAGCTCCATACCGTATCGAAACGTCTGACAGCTCCATTCTCCAATACATACAATACCATCAATCCGTGCGGGCAAACTGGACATACCGTGATGCTCAGTTAGGCACCTGCTCAACCCGTCACCAGGTCCATAAGAAGCATTCAGTCGAGACCGAGAGGGTCAATTGCATGCATAATTGATCGCATTCAACTTGCGCCCATTGATCGCTTTGTTGATCGGCCTTCATTGGCACGTCGCTTGCCACGGGGGGATGTGACCACCCGAGGCTTCGGCCAACGCGGTCCAACCCATCACGGAGTGAGATCCATGCCCGCAGTGAATCGCGAACCCCACAAGAAAGGCGACTACCTGGTCGATTACGAGGAGAAGGTTTTCGAGGACGTGAAGGCCGAGCCGGGCCAGAAGGCGTTGGTCACCTTCCATACCGTCGCCTTCGAAGGCTCCATCGGCCTCGTGAACCTGCTCCAGGCCACTCGCTTGCAGCGCAAGGGCTTCGAGACTTCGATCCTGCTCTACGGTCCCGGTATCACCCTCGGGGTGCAGCGTGGCTTCCCGCGGCTCGGCGACGAGGCCTTTCCGGGCCACCTCAATTTCAACAACCAGCTTGAGAAGTTCATGGCCGAGGGCGGCAAGGTCTACGCCTGCCGGTTCTCGACCCAGGCCCTCTACGGCCACGGCGAGGCCGCCTTCATCGAGGGCATCCGCATGATCAACCCCCTCGACGTCCTCGACTGCATGCTCCTGCACAAGCGCGACAACGCGGTGATCATCGACACCTGGACCGTCTGAACGGGCCCTTGGCCCATCGACCGGGATGTCGCATCCGGCGGCCGCGCGCGACGTGGCCGCCGTCACCGCCGGAGGATCATCCATGTCAGAGAACCGGATCGTGCGGGCCGCCGCCGTCCAGATCGCGCCCGATCTCGACCGGCCGGAGGGCACCCTCGAACGGGTGCTCAACGCCATCGACGAGGCCGCCGCCAAGGGCGCGCGCTTCATGGTCTTTCCCGAGACCTTCGTGCCCTACTACCCGTATTTCTCCTTCGTGCTGCCGCCGGCCCTGCAGGGCGCGGAGCACCTGCGCCTCTACGAGCACGCCGTGGCGATTCCGGGTCCCGTCACCCAGGCCGTTTCGGCTGCCGCGCGCCGGCACGGCGTCGTCATCGTGCTCGGCGTCAACGAGCGCGACCACGGTTCGCTCTACAACGCCCAGCTGATCTTCGACGCCGACGGCACCCTCAAGCTCAAGCGCCGCAAGATCACCCCGACCTATCACGAGCGCATGATCTGGGGTCAGGGCGACGGCGCCGGCCTCACCGTAGTCGACACGGCGGTCGGCCGCGTCGGGGCGCTCGCCTGCTGGGAGCACTACAATCCGCTCGCCCGCTACGCCTTGATGGCGCGCCACGAGGAGATCCACGCGGCCCAGTTCCCAGGCTCGCTGGTCGGCCAGATCTTTGCCGACCAGATGGAGGTGACGATCCGCCACCACGCCCTGGAGGCAGCCTGCTTCGTCGTCAACGCCACCGGGTGGCTCACCGACGAACAGGTGGTGCAGGTCTGCCCGGACGAGCGCCTGCGCGGGGCCTGCCGCGGCGGCAACTGCACCGCCATCGTCTCACCCGAGGGCAAGCACCTCGTCGATCCGCTCGGCCCCGGCGAAGGCATTCTCGTCGCCGACATGGACCTGGCGCTGGTGACCAAGCGCAAGCGGATGATGGACTCGGTCGGCCACTACGCCCGGCCCGAACTCCTCAGCCTGCTCCACGACGACCGCCCGGCCTCGTTCGTGCACCAGCCGATCCGTTCGCAACATCAATCCCGGAGCCTCGACCATGAGCAGTTCCCCGCTTCCGACGAGCTTACCCACGCTTCCGCCGGTCATGGCGGGCCTGGTCGGGATGCCGACGGAACGCCTGATCAACGCGTTGCAATCCTACGGCGTTAGGCTCGCCGACAGCCGCGCCGGGGCCCCGAGCCGGCGCGGCGGCGCTGGTCCCTCCGACCACAAGGCGATGACCATCGCCGGCCGCACCGTGATGGTGCCGGTCCACACCGAGACCGCGTTCGACTCGCCCTTCCTAGTGCGCCGCCCGGACCTCGACGGGGTCTCAGTGATAGAGCACGATGGCGCGGTGATCGGCCGGGTGACATTCCCGGGCAAGCCGCGCTTCTACGCTCTCTCAACCTTCGACGGGGTACCGTACTCCCAGATCGCCGTGCTGCACGGGCGCGACGTGCTCGCCACGACCGTGCTCCAGACCTGCATCCGCTACGCAAGCCGCACGAAGACCTGCCAGTTCTGCTCCATCGGCCAGTCCCTCGCGGCGGGTCGCACCGTTGCGCGCAAGACGCCGGAGCAACTCGCCGAGGTCGCCCGCGCCGCTGTGATACTCGACGGTGTCAAGCACATGGTCATGACGACCGGCACGCCGAACGCGACCGACCGGGGCGCCGCCGTGCTCTGCGAGAGCGCCTTCGCGGTCAAGACCGCGGTCGACCTGCCGATCCAGGCGCAATGCGAGCCGCCGGACGACGATCGCTGGTTCGAGCGGATGAAGGCGTCGGGCATCGATGCGCTGGGCATGCACCTGGAGGCCGTCACGCCCGAGGTGCGGGACAGGATCATGCCCGGCAAGGCGAGCGTGCCGCTTGAGCGGTACTACGCGGCCTTCGAGGCCGCCGTTCCTGTCTTCGGGCGGGGGCAAATCTCGACCTACATCCTGGCAGGGCTGGGCGACAGCCCGGAGGCAATCCTGGAGATGGCCGAGCGCCTGATCGGGATGGGCGTCTATCCGTTCGTGGTGCCGTTCGTGCCGATTTCCGGCACGCCATTGGAGAGCCACCCCGCGCCGTCACCCGACTTCATGCACGGCATCCTCAAACCCCTCGCGGACATGCTGGTCGGCGCGGATCTTCGCTCGACCGACATCAAGGCCGGCTGCGGACGGTGTGGCGCCTGCTCAGCGCTCTCCACCTACGAGCGCGCGGGGGCGGCCTGATGTTCGACCCCGTACCGCCGTACCGGCCAAGCCACTTCCGCGTGAAGTTTGCGGTCACGCTTTGGGAGCGGCGTGCCTGCTCAGTCCTGCGGCGCCAAATCTTCTGCACGGAGCAAGGCATCTTCGCGGACGACGACCGCGACGCCATCGACGCGCATGCCATCCCGATCTGCGCCTTCTCGACGCTCGGCGGCGACGCAGATGCCGTCGTCGGCACGGTACGCATCCACGAGGTATTGGAACGGCCTGGCGAGTGGTGGGGCTCACGCCTCGCCGTTGCCAAGAGCTTCCGTGGCATGGCCGCGCTCGGGGCCGGGCTCATCCAGGTCGCGGTCTCATCAGCCCATGCGCGGGGCTGTACCCGGTTCCTGGCCCATGTGCAGGATCGGAATGTCCCGTTGTTCCAGGCCCTGCACTGGACGAGCCTCGACGCCGTGGACCTGCACGGGCGACCGCATCACCTGATGCAAGCGGACCTAGCGGCCTACCCGCCAATGCACGACCCTGAGCACGGGCTCGTCACGTTCCGCAAGGCCGCGTGATGGCGGCGGGCTTCGACATCCAGGCCCTGGCTAACGAGATCCGTGACGCGCGCGGGGTCGCTCACAAGCGCGACATCGATGCCGTAGTCGAGCGGCTTGGACTGAACAGCCGGCACGCCGCGGTGCCGATCGGTGACGATTGTGCCGCCATACCGGATGGTGACAGCCACCTACTGTTCGCCATCGAGGGCTTCCTCGACAGCTTCGTTTCGGCCGATCCGTACTTCGCCGGCTATTGCGGCATCATGGTCAACCTCAGCGACATCGCCGCGATGGGCGGGCGCCCGCTCGCCGTGGTCGACGCACTGTGGAGCCGAGATGCCGCGGCGGCAGACCCAATCCTGGCTGGCCTCTCCGACGCGGCGACACTCTACGGCGTCCCGATCGTCGGCGGTCACACCAATACCCGAGCCCAGGCGGGCAATCTCGCGGTCGCCGTGCTCGGCCGAGCTGGCCCGCGCCTGCTCACGAGTTTCGACGCGGCGCCCGGCGATGATCTTGTGGCGGCGATCGACCTGCGCGGACGCTTCCGCGACCCATACCCGTACTGGGACGCCTCGACCGGCAGTGCCGGCGAACGTCTGCGAAGTGATCTCGCCCTACTGCCGGCACTGGCCGAGGACGGTCTATGCAGGGCGGCCAAGGACATCAGCATGGCGGGTGTCGTCGGTACCGCCTTGATGTTGCTGGAATGCTCGAACGTCGGCGGGGTCATCGATCTCGACGCGATTCCGCGGCCAGCCGATGTGCCGCTTACCCGCTGGCTCACCGCCTTCCCGAGCTTCGGCTACCTTCTGAGCGTGCACCCTGACTGCACGCCCGACGTCTGCGCGCGGTTTGCCGAACGGGACATCGCGGTCGCCACGGTCGGTAAGCTCGATGCCAGCCGGATTGCACGGGTGCGTGAGGCCTCCGGGGGAGAAGCCGCGGTCTGGGACTTTACGGTCAGTCCGCTGATCGGCTGTGGCCAGGACGGGATGGGTGCCGTCCGATGACCGCTCTGCGTGTCGCCATCCTGACCCATTCCACCAACCCACGGGGCGGGGTCGCGCATTGCCTCGCCCTGGCCGAGGCCCTGTGCGTGCTCGGGCATGAGGCGGTGGTCCACGCGCCCGATCCGTCCGGACGCGGTTTCTTTCGCGCCGCCGCCTGCCCGACGGTATCGGTGGCCGCAAAGCCGGTCGCCGGCACGACGGTCGACCTCGTGCGGGCCCGCATCGACGATTACCTGCGCCACTTCGCGTCCCCCGCCGCCTGTGACTTCGACGTCTTTCACGCCCATTGCGGCATTGGCGGCAATGCGCTCGCGACACTGAAGCACCGCCGCCTGATCCCGGGTTTCGTGCGCACGGTCCACCACGTCGACAGCTTCTCCGACCCGGTGCTCGCGGATTGGCAGGATCGCTCGATCCAGGAGGCCAAACACCTGCTCTGTGTCAGCCGCACTTGGGCCGACCGGATCGAGGAAGATCTCGGTACGGAGATCGGCGTCGTCGGGAACGGCGTGGACCTGTCGATCTACCAAGCGGCGCCGACCGAAGCCGACGCGATCGTGAGGGAGCGCTGGGGCATCGGTGTCGGACCGGTCGTCCTGAGCGTCGGCGGATTCGAGGAACGTAAGAACACGGCCGGTATCATCGAGGCTTTCGCGCTGCTGCGTGGACGCCATCCGCAGGCGCAGCTCGTGATCGTAGGCGGCGCATCGCTCCTCGACCACGCCTCCTACGGCGCCCGCTGCCGCGCCGCGCTGAGCGCACACGGGCTTGTGGTCGGGCGCGGTGAGGCGGTGATCGAGACCGGGCCAGTTTCGCAGGAGGAAATGCCAGCCTTCTATAGGCGAGCGGACGTTCTCGCCTTTCCATCCTGGAAGGAAGGCTTCGGGCTTTGCGTGCTGGAGGCGATGGCCTGCGGCACCCCCGTGATCGTTTCTCGCCTGCCGCCATTCACCGAGTACCTCGGGAGCGACGACGCCCTCTTCGTCGATCCTGGCGATCCCCGGAACATCGCAGACGCCATGACGGCCGCCCTGGCACCGATGACGCGCGCCGGCCTGCGCGCTGCCGGATCAATCCGGGCCGCCGCTCACTCCTGGCGCGCCTGCGCCGAGCGCCACCTCGATACCTACGCGGCCTGCGCCCGCGTCGAACGGGAGCCAATCTATGCCTGAGATGCACTTCCACATCCGCTGGCCCGATGGCCGGCGCGAGGCCTGCTACTCGCCCTCCCTCGTCGTGAAGGATTTTCTCACGCCGGGCGAAAGCTACGCCGTCGATGACTTCGTCGCGAAAGCCCGTACCGCGCTCAACATCGCGAGCGAGCGGGTGCGTGAGAAATACGGCTTCGCGTGCTCCTCCGCCATGGACCAGCTAGCGCGCATTGAGGCCGCCGCGAAGCGGCAGCCTGCCGACGGCAAAATCATCGTCGAAGCCTTCGAACCTTGAGCCGACGCCCGCTAACGGACACTCACGGAGCCAGAGCCATGACCTCTACCCCCCGTCACGTCCCCGTCGCCATTGTCGGCGGTGGGCAGGCCGGTCTCTCGGTCAGCTATCACCTGAAGCAGCGTGGGATCGACCATCTCGTCTTCGAGAAAGCATCAGCGGTGCACACATGGTCGAACCAGCGCTGGGACACGTTCTGCCTGGTCACGCCGAACTGGCAGTGCGACTTGCCCGGCCATCCCTACGATGGTCCGGACCCGGACGGGTTCATGAAAAAGGACGAGATCGTCGCCTACCTCAACGCCTTCGTGGCTAAGTTGAACCCACCGATCCACGAGGGCGTCGCGGTCACGCGCGTGGAGCGGCGCGAGGACGGTATCTTCTCGGTTCAGACCTCCGAGGGAGACTACACCGCCGACGAGGTCGTGGTCGCTTCGGGCGGCTACCACACCCCGATCATCCCGCGCTTGGCCGAGAGATTGCCGGGCTCTATCACGCAGATCCACTCGAACCAGTACCGCAACCCAGGACAGCTGCCCGACGGCGAAGTTCTGGTCGTCGGCTCGGGCCAGTCCGGCGCCCAGATCGCAGAGGACCTCCATTTGGCTGGGCGCAAGGTGCACTTGGCGGTCGGCGACGCGCCTCGCTGCGCCCGGTTCTACCGCGGCCGCGACGTCGTCACGTGGCTCGCCGACATGGGCTACTACGAGATGACCGTCGACAATCATCCTCTGCGCGACGGCGTCCGCGACAACACCAACCACTACGTCACCGGCCGCGACGGCGGACGCGACATCGACCTGCGCCGCTTCGCCTTGGAAGGCATGAAGCTCTACGGTCTGATGGAGGATTATCAGGACGGGAGCCTGCGTTTCCGCGACGACCTCAGGCGCTCGCTCGATCAGGCCGATCGAACCTACAACGGCATCAACGCGGCCATCGACAAGTACATCGCCGAGAAGGGCATCGAGGCTCCGACGCAAGACCACTACACCCCGGTCTGGGAGCCGGGCGAGCCGGTCCTCAGTCTTGGTCTCGAAGGCTCAGGCATCACAAGCGTCATCTGGTGCATCGGCTTCACGCCGGACTTCCGGTGGCTCGATGCCTCCGTGTTCAACGGTGCGGGCAGCCCCAAACACAAGCGGGGCGTCACGAACGAGGACGGCATCTACTTCATCGGCCTGCCCTGGCTGAACACTTGGGGCTCCGGCCGTTTTGGAGCGGTCGGCCGCGATGCAGAGTACATCGTGCAAGTGATTCAGAAGCGCCTCGGCGCCGAGCACTTCGCCCTCAAGTTCGCTGTTTGAGCCAACAATCAACACAATCTGCCCGAGATCATAAGCAGCATCTTCAGCTCTGTCGCCAAAGATGGCACTAATATTCCTGACACTTTGTACGGTCGACCGGGAGTCCATTTTTGGCGGCAAGAGCAAATCAACTCCTCCCATTGGTGCAAGAGAAACTCAGTGAATTTGCACATCAGGGCCGTTGAAGGCGTACCGCCTATCACGAGCGCCGCGCGCCATACCTTGGGAATGCCGCATCTCTGCGCGAATGGCCTATCGGAGAACTGGCTCTGGAAGGAGCTGGGCCATCAACACTGGGTTATGATCGCCGAGGCGTTCGGCAGGGGGGAATCCGGTTTCGGCCCCCCAGGCGAACCGCCTATCTACGCCGCGTTCCGAAACATCTCCTTGCGCGACGGCGACCTCATCTCCGTCGGGGAGAAAGACGCGTTGGACGTGCGCTCGTCAATTACGAACCTTTCAGGGTCGCGGATCGTCAGCCGTCACGTCGCGCGGTGTCGGGATCGGACTATCGCGGACGTGGAGATGACCTCCGTGTTCGTAAGGCGGCGAGCCGAAGGCCAGAACCGCTCGATCACCCGTGTGAGGATTGACGGGCAGAACCGCTTCTCCGCCTTCGACGCCAACCCACCACCAGGGGCGAAGGGCAAAGGAGCTACGCTCCAAAGTGATGATGTTGCCGACGAGGAGCGTGACGTCGGAGTCATGGTCGTGGAACCCTGTCCCCACTTGGACTTCAACGGGGCCGGCCTATTGTATTTCAGCAGCTTCATCGCAGCCGTGGATCGGGCTGAGTGGCGTCTCCTAGGCAAGCGACCAAGCTTCCACGCTACGGTGGAACGACAGGCTGTCTTTCACGCCAACATCGAAGCGGGTGACGACCTCACGGTACGGATCTTAATCAGACAAGAGGGAACGATCCGCCGGCATCGTGCGCTGCTCCACGCGTCGAGCGATGGCAGGCTCCTCGCGGAGGTCGTGACGCACCGCGGCGAATAAGCGGACGGACTCAACACCCACTCCATACATTCGCTTACTGAGCGGCTGCCGTAGGCGGCGTGGCATGTCGCACGTATCCGGCTCGAGCTCTGCAGCCAAACGCTTCCCATGAACGCCGGCTGAGGCGTGAGGGGGAGCTGCCGCTCCCGCCATCCTCGCCGCCGCGAACGTGATTTTGTGGCAACACACCAAAGCCCGTCATCCCAGCAGCGTATTTAACAGTAGACTCCCAGTTAAATCGTGGCACGATTAGCTTGTAGATGCGATGCATGCAAATTGATTGCATCTCCATACAAATAAGACCTAAATGTACGCCAACACTAGCCGCCGACGCCGCGCCGATCCTATTCGGCGGATGCGGGCGCTTGGCCAACGTCCTGCGACAAGGAAATTCACAATGCTGAAGAGGATCACGGCTCCGCTCGCAGGACTCGCGGCGGTCGCGTTAAGTGCGACTGTTTCCTACGCGCAAACGACCACGGTTCCCGGCGAGCAGGTTGGCCTTGCGGCAGGTGCACCGCTGCCAGAAGGCATATACGCCGTTGATACTTTCACCTACCGGCGCACGGATCAGCCGTTTTCGGCCGACACGGCAGTCAACGTCCCGTTTCTGCTGTGGTCGACACCATTCACGCCGCTTGGCGGTCGCATCGAGGCCCTCGTGGCGCAGCCCACCGTGTTTGCGTTCACGCGCAACTCAGCCGGCCAGGGCAACAAGGACATCTCGATCAACGTCGGCACACTGCTCGCCGGCATCTGGGCGTTCGACCTCGGCGGCAACTTCGGCGTCAGCTTGCTCGGTGGCGTCCACTTGAACGACCTCGATGCCGGCCGCGGCTCGCTGTACTCTGGTGCGTTCGCCCCGAACCCTCGCGTTCCGGGTGGTTTGAGCCCGGTTGGCACACCGGTGCTGGCGCAATTTTCTTCGAACACCTACCGCTTCGGCGTTGCTGGCAGCTACACCGGTGAAGGCTGGGACATTACCGCCAACCTAACCGCCAACATTTACGACTCGCCCGGTCGCTTCGGAGGTCTCGTCGGCTCGGCGATTGGGCCGCTGCGCCTGTCGGACGCGCTCAACATCGACCTGAGCGCGACGAAGAAGTTCGGCAACTTCGAGATCGGTCCGGTCGCTTATGGGACCTACAACTTCGACATCAGCCAGTACAGCGCGGCGTACAACAACCGCGGACGCTTCGCCATCGGCGGTCTCGTCGGCTATGATTTCAAGGCCTTCACCGTGCAGGCCTACGTCGCACGCGATGTAGTCACCGGTGCGCAGTACACCAACGCCTTGGGCCGCACGCGCGACAACTACTCAACCGACGGCTGGGTGCGGTTCATCATTCCGCTTTACACGCCGCCGGCTGCAAGCCCGGTCGTGACGCCGCTGATGCGTAAGGGCTAAGCGGAAACGCTCACGCGCTGCGAACCGTATGGGCTCGCAGCGCAGCAAGGATCGAAGCGCAAATCCTTCCCAGGTTCATCGCTTCGATAGGGGCCGAGCGGCCCGGTCTCAACAGCTAAACCTGCTCGGCCCCGCTTTCGCTGTAGCTTCCTAAGTCTTCATTTCCCAAATTCGCGTAATTTAATGGACATGTGCGAAAGCTAATACATTCGATCAGATGGTAATATGATCTAGATCAGTTTGTGCCAGATATCTAAATTCTTTGAACTCCATGCCACTGCAGTGTCCGCTATCGGCCTGTTGCGCAGTGCGACTCAGCGACGGCGATGGGCGCAAACCAGCATGTCCGCTTCTCAGCGGCGAGCCCGAGATCGGGCGCGACGCGGCCCCCGGCCTGATGGGGTTGCGCGGATGAGAGCGGTCGCACCGCGACCGTACCAACGCCCGCAGAACCCTTCGCCACCCGTCTGCAGATCCCGCGACCGCGAGCGGGCTACAGTCCTTCGCCTACGAGGAGCCGGTCGGCCAGCGCGACGATCCGCTCGCGCCAGGCCAGCGGCGCGAGCCAGCGGGCCGGGATGGCCGAGGCCCCGTACAGCGCCCCGGCGAGCTGACCGGTGACGGCACCGACCGTGTCGGCGTCGTCGGCTAGGTTGACCGCCAGCACGAGCGCGTCCTCGAACGTCGCGGTCGTGCCCACCGCCCAGAGTGCCGCCTCCAGCGTGTGGACCACGTAGCCCGTGGAGAAGATCCCGTCGCGCGTCTTGCCTTGCCACGCGCCCCGGGCGAGCGCGTCGATCGCCGCGTCGCCCACGCGCGCCACTGGCATCAGCGCGTCGTCCGCTCCGCTGAGGAAGTGCCGGGGGCGCAGGCCATCGGTGTCCATCCCGA
Organism: Methylobacterium sp. AC315; assembly: GCF_979253755.1. Lineage (NCBI taxonomy): Bacteria > Pseudomonadati > Pseudomonadota > Alphaproteobacteria > Hyphomicrobiales > Methylobacteriaceae > Methylobacterium > Methylobacterium sp. AC315. Next base: position 19,656 of record NZ_CEEDEA010000026.1, on the reverse strand, counting down.
TCCAGGGGCGCGGGCGCAGCACGTTCGTCTCGCCCCGGATCGCCCCGCGCAGCAACTGCACGAGGTAGGCGCAGGCCTCGACCGCCTGGGGCGCGCCGTGCGTCGTGCGGCTCTGGTCCCCCGCGATGCGCGCGGCTGCTCTCGGGTCGGCGAGCGTGACAAGGGCCACGGGGGCCAGGCGCATCAGCGAACCGTTGCCCGCCGTGTCCGGGGCGGTCGAGCCGGCGAAGGGCTCGCCCGTGCGCTCGTAGCGCGCCAGTGCTGCCCGCGTCGCGATGCCGATGTCGAAGCAGGTCCTTGTGCACGAGTACTCGCCCCGTCGGTACCAGGCGACGAACCGGTCCATCAGGTCGCGCGGGTCGAGGGCCGGGTGGGCGACGAGGCTCTCGGCCAGCGCCAGCGCCATGCTCGTGTCGTCCGTCCACTGCCCCGGGGCGAGGCCGAACGGCCCGCCCCCGGTCATCTCGGTGTGGCGGGAGTGGGCGTCGCGGCGGGTGAACTCGAGCGTAGTGCCGAGCGCGTCGCCCACGGCGAGGCCGAGCAGCGCCCCGCGGGCGCGGTCCAGCACGAGGTCCGACATGGCGGAGGAGAGCGTGGCGGGGGGAGGTGAGACGGCGTGGGACAGGGGGCGGTCTCCCGGGTTGAAGAGAAGGGTGTGCGATCGACCATGCGGCCGGGCGCGGGGGGCGCTGACGAAGGGGCGCGCCTAGTCCACGGCCACGGCCTCGAGGTACACCTGGTCCCGGGCGGGGGACGTCCAGCTCAGCCCGTAGCCGTACAGGCGCACGCCGCGGGAGGTGTAGAGCCGCGCCGAGCAGGAGCGCACGGCCTCCGCGTTCTCGCGCATCCCCCGCACGGTGGCAGCGAACTGCTCCGGGGGCGTGCCTTGAGCCGGGCGCAGTGCGTCGATGCTCCGGCGGACGGTCTCTGCGTGGTCGGTCATCTCGGTGATCGTCTGGACGCGGATCGGCCCGGTGAACGCGGTGGCTTGATCTTCGACCGCCTGGCGCAGCAGCCGCTGAGCCAGGGCGGAGTCGCAGGCCGGCAGCTGGCCCGGAACGACGCCTGGTTCGGCGGCGGCGGGGGCCGACGCGGGACCGCCGTCGGTGCGGTGCCTCAGGCGGTAGCCACCGAGCAGGACGAGGGCAGCCAACCCGCCGATCGCCGCGGCGCGGCGGGTGCGAGCACCGTCGGGCGCGGCGGCGTTGGCCCTGTAGCGGGCCCGCATCCGCGCGAAAAGGCGGGGGGTCTGGGTCTCGGGTCCCGTCTTGGGGGGTGTCTCGGGCAGGGTTGGGCGCATCGGGCTCTCCGGGTGCCGGCGCGCCTGCTGCGCCGGTCCGGAAGATTCAAAGGAGGCCCCCAGAACTTGCGGCTGCAGAGTGTCACAGGCGGTGCGGTTGTGGAGTCGTCTGTCCTCCCGAGGACCGTATCTGCACTCGCCGGTGGCAGGTCGGTGACGGACAGCGCCACGAACTGCCCGAGCGGGCCGCCCTTGTCGCCGATTGCGGCCCCGCGTAGGGAAGCCGGCCGCAGTCGATAGCGGCGGGTCATCCCGGGAGGATGTCGGGTGGACGCATGGGCGCCCAGGACGGGGGCGGCCGGCGAGGAGCCTGGCCTAGGTGGCAGCCGGTTTCCGAAGGAGGGACATCATCGGGAGCGAACCTTCAAAGGCCTCCCGGTCACGCGTGCAGGGACGCGCGGCTATCCGCGGGAGGAGGAATCGGCGTGGGCCGGTGCGGGGATCCCCGCCCGGAGCGCCGTGCATTTGCTCTGCGCGAACATGAGGTCTTAAGCGAACGTGAAGGTTGGTCGCCGCAACCCGTCCCAAGCCGGGGCACACAGCTCTTCGCCAGCATAGTTAACGACTCGTTGCGGCGGCCTGAATTCACCCCATCATCAGCGAAACGACGCCGACCAAATGGCCGGGGTCAGGTTGACCGCCCCATCCAGCGGTGGAGGCAGCACGAAGATCCGCGGCGCCGCCGCGAACTCGAACACACGGTACAGCCGCCACTCTTTCGGTCGCTCCCTGGATACTGCCTCCTCGTTCCTCGTCAGAAAGAACGGCGTCGTCTTCGCCCCCCGGGTCGTCTTCACCTCGATGAAGAGCTCCGTGCCCGTTTTCGGGTCGATTGAGCGGATGTCGTAACCGGCGCCATCTCCCTCGTCGCGTGAGATCCAAACGACGTCGTCCTTCAGGTTGCGGCGTCCTGCTTCGTAGAGACGACGCTTCTCGACCTCGATCACGAACTCCTCGCCTGCCAGGCCCAGCGCACGATTGCGTTCGTCCCGCACGGCCGGATTGAACTTGCGGACGAGACGTTCGAGCGGCCTACCACCTGCAGCCCCCATCGTGAGCTCGGGGCGATTAGCAAAGATCTTGTCCAATGACGTGTTTGGAGCGACGCGCGCCGGCGCCGTCGTCGAATTGGACAACACGGAAATCCTGTCGAACTGAGCCTCGACCTCCTCAATCAGGATACGCTGGTAATGATGTAGCGGCGCGTAACCCGGAAGCCATGGAAGTCCAAGCTCGGAAAGTACCGCCGATATGTTGCAATGCTTGAACTCGATTGATTTGTCCGACCGAGCGACCTGCGTTGATAACGCGGACCTGTGAGCGGCTTTGTCGGTATGGCCCGTCGTGAGGTGCTCTTCGAACATGGAGAAGTAGTCCGCCACGACCAGCGCGACTTCCTCGACCGACCAGGGGAGGCGTGGCCTTCCGTTTCCGAAGCTCTCTTGTTCCGGGCCGACCATGTGCACCTGACGACGAATAGCGAGACCAGATGGTCCGGCAACATCGGGGTAGGGTCAAGCGGTTAGGGCAGTCACGACAGGAACTGCTTCAGAAGCAGGAGAAGCTCGTCTGGCCGTCTGATGTCACACTCCCAAACGACGAGACTGTCCCATCCTGCGGCCGCGAGGGCATCCCGCGCGGCGGCATCCCGGGCGCAGTTTCGGGCAAGCTTCGGCAGCCAGTATTCCTGGCGGCTCTTCGGCACGCTCGCGCGACGGCAGCCCTCGTGCTGGTGCCAGAAACAGCCATGGACGAAGATCACCTTCCGGCGCCCCGGGAACACGATGTCCGGCTTGCCGGGCAGGTCGCGATGATGAAGCCTGTAGCGATAGCCGGCCCGCCACAGGAGAGAGCGGACGGCCATCTCCGGACGCGTGTCCTTCGACCTATTTGCCCGCATGGAGGTGCGTACAGCTTTCGGTACGCCTTCCCAGCTCTTATGGGCGCTCACCAGATGTCAGGAATCGCCGATGCCACGGCCTGGAAGAGTGGCGGGGGCACCGCGTTGCCGATTACCCGGTAACGCAGCCGGGTGCCGCCCGTATCGGGGAAGGTCATTTCGGCATCGAACCCCTGCAAGGCTGCTGCCTCACGGTAGGAAAGCCGGCGGGCAGGCGCGTCGCTCACGAACCGCCACTCGTCAGGCCCCAGCCGTTCAAGCTTCGGGCTGATCGGATGCAATGGCGTATGCCGGCTGTTGGCAACGATGGTCCTGCTTACCTGATCCCACCCACGCCAGCGGTCGCGTGACAGGTAGTACCAATGGAACGGCTGGGCGTCGAACTCGCCTTCCGGCCATTCGGGCATGGCCCCGATCCTGTTCTTGATCGTCGGACAGCCGGGAAGGCTTGAGGCGAGATCACCAGGCAAGGCGTGGGTCGGCAAGGGAAATTCATACTCGATGCCGAGATCGGACCGGATGCCGACGAAGAACATCCTGGAGCGCTCCTGGGCGACCCCGTACTCCCGAGCGTCGAGAACCGCCCAGGACACCTTGTACCCAGCCATCCGGAAGCGGGTGAGCTGGTTGACGGCGAGGTGCTGGTTGTTGGCCCGCCGCATGCCGGACACGTTCTCAACGATGAAGGCCTTCGGCTTGATCTGACGAAGCGCCCGGTCGAACTCACGGTAGAGGTAGTTGATGCCGCGGTCAGGATCGCGCACGCCGCCGACACTGAAGCCTTGGCAAGGATAGCATCCGGCGAGCAGGTCAGCCTTGGGGAAGGATTCGATCCCCTTCACGTCGCCCACGACGTAGTCGGTTTCCGGAAGGTTGGCCAGGTAGACGTCCCGCGCGTAGCCCATCACGTCGTTGGCCATGACGACATTGAAGCCGCACGCGTGAAGTCCGGCGTCGCTGCCTCCGCACCCGGTGAACAGTGAAACCGCCTTAGGCATCGCCCCCAACCCCGCCTCCGAATCCCCTGGTACCGTCCAGGAGTGCATGGATCATAACCAACGGCCAAGCATGAAACTGCCGCAGACCTAAGGATCGATGCGGGCTCGCTTAGGTCTGGCGGTACAACTAAAAGGTGCTACCTTGGCCGTATGGGCGGGGAAACGAAAAAGATGGGGAGCTGCGCTCCACCCACAGATTTTGTGGGATGGGAACGCGCGCTCACGCGGCACTTCCTCATGGTCGACGAGAGCGGCGATGCATCACCCATCACCAGCTTCGAGGTTACCGCGGCCACGCTGGCAGAAGCTGCCTTCTTCGATGGCGACGATGCAGCTGGCCGGGCACTCGCCTCGTTCAGGCATCACGTCTGCGGCGCCAACCTCCGTGACGCTCTTGAGCATGACTGGTTTCCGGCTAGGGCCGCGTCCGACGAGGGCCCAGGGTACTTCGCCTACCTCTGTTTGACGCTCCTCGTCGCGAGCAGCCCCGACGACGAGATGAGGCTCGGGGGCGACTTCCATGACAAGTTGCGCCGCTTCCTCAATGTCACCGTCGGCTACCGAATGCTGCCTGGCGTCGCGGCCAAGTGGCATGCCCTTCAGGAATGGTTGGAAACCCGCCGGTCGGCCGGCCTTCCCTACCGAAGCCTGGTGTTCCCCGCCTACCCTCCAAACTGGGTCCACATCGGGCTCACCCGCAAGCTCGCTTTTCCGGCAAAGTCGGACGCGACGCTGATCCGGACGTTCCTGACGTCCAACCCGGGCATTGTTTTCCGGCCCCTCGAATTTATTCACCGCTTCCAGCCGTACCTGGCCAACTCGCCCAGGGCGTCCGACGGAATGAGGGAAAGCTTCCAGGAATTCTCGACGGCGCGGCTGGCCGGAGACCGCTTCATCGCCGAGCATCCGTTCTGGAGGTTGGTCAATTTCTGCGCAGCCTGGACGACGGACGCCGAAGCGGCAGCTGAGGGGCAGGTCGTCTGCACCTTCGACGAGGACCGCGCCCCAATCTTCAGGGTGGTCCGGGTCGACGGAACCGCCCTGACGCAAGCTCCGACCACCTTCTCGGATGCTCTAAGGGTCGCGGAGAAGGAGGCGCCGATCATGGCGCCGACCCTGCGCTACGGGATGCTGGCCTTCGAACAGTCCGGGTACGGCCAGTGGCGCTCCGTACCGGGGCTTGAGGCGGCCGCTGGCTCGCTTCGGCTCGCCTTCGCTCCGGACGCGCACAAAAGGCTTCGAGACGCGCGGAGCCTCTTCGCCCCTTCAGGGACATGGTATTTCTCCTGCAAGCCGATCTCGCCGGGCAAGGCCGACGAGCTGGCGTCGCTGGCCGGCGTCAGGGCAGATAAGGATGTCCGATTGGCGCCGGTTTCTGTCTTCGACGGGGTTCGAACCGGCGGAAGCTGGCTCGGCCTCCCGTCATTCCTGCCAAAAATCGCATCGGGGAGCGCTACCGGAAACGCAAAGCCGGGCCGAGAGGCCGAGGGCGATCTCTCCGTAGTCGAAGCGGAGGAGGGCACCATGCAGCTCCGCTCGACGCGTCCGGTAGGAGGTCCCTGGTTCATTGAGCCGGCCGAGGGCCGCGCGTGGTGCAAGCGGTTGACCTTCGCGACGGCGGCCTACGTCCACGATGGGCCGAGAGGCGCGACGGCCAAGTTCGAGACGGCCGTGGACTGGGCAGGTCCCGAAGGCACGCCTGTCATGGCCAAGGGCATCGCCACGGGGTGGTCCAGCGAGCCGAGCGGGTTGGATGACCTAGCGGAGGCAGTATACGCCGGCGGTCGCTCCGGGTGGGATGAAGCCGAGCTGACCGCGCTCATCCAAAGCGGTTTGGGTCCGACGGTCGATCCCTGGGCGATCCTTCGGGTGCTTGCCGACGCATCCTTCGTGCGGTCGCGCCTCCGTCCGCAATGGAGGGGCAGGGTTTGGACGCTTCGTCCGCCGTCGCTCCGCATGGCAGGCGACGTGGCGGTGGTAGAGGGAGCGGTCGGCACCCGGCTCATCACCGAGTTCAAGGAAGCGTGCGCCCACGCGGGCGTGAGGGCTTTCAGGCGCAACAGCCGGATGCCGCTAGCACCGGCCGTTGTCGGGTGTGCAGCCGACGGGGCCGACCTGGTCGGAGCTAGGCTGGGATGGCCCATGTTGCCGAACGCGGCACGTCCCGGCGGTCGCCTTGCCGTGAAACCCACCCCCCTGCTCCTCATCGGCCGAGAGCCAGCATCGAGGTGGGACTGGCAATCCAGGCGATTCGTCACCGACGGCCAGGAGGGAAAGGGCAGCATCTCCCTGACCCGATGGTCACAGCCCGGGGCCCGCGATCACGATATCTACGTGGTGTCGAACAACGAGACCGGCGAGACGACCCGACTCCTCTCGCGCGCAGCTGCCGTCGTGCTCGCGCACGGCCTCGCAGGCACCCACCTGTTCGCAGCGAGGGACGGTCTGATGATCGGCCTTTCCCGCGAGGCCCACCTGCCGGATGCCCTGGCGGAAACGCTGAGGCTCAAGAATACTTGCAATGCGGGCGTATTCGAGGATGCCAGAACCTATTTTGTCGATGATGACGACCTGTCATGGCTCGGCAAGCTTCTGCCCTCCCTGATCGATGGTTTGCCGGCAACCCATCGGAAGACTGGGACCGACGCGGTATCATCCTCGCGTCATGCGAACGGTAGGATTCGTTTGGCCTGGAGCGGCGGTCAGCTTGCCGCATTCAATCCCGGGCACGCGGTTTTGGGGGGGAAATAGTCCTGATGCCGAAGGGCAAGGATCTTCTGGCCGGACGGGGGACCCGGGGCCAGAACGCTATCGGGACGATCACGCCGTTTGCCGAACGGCAGGAGGACGGCACTTGGAAGCAGGTCGCGGACGGGCGCGCGCTGTTTCCGCCAGAGGGAGCGGTCGAGCTCCAAGGCGTCCTGGCCTCCCAGATGAAGGACGGGGACTGGTTCGTCTTCTCTGCGGGCACCAACAACAGGCACCGCGCACCCACGAAGATGAAGGCGTTGGCCGCAAGGCGGGTCTCGCGATTTCTGGACCTTCCAGACGGCGAGACGCCTGAGAGCCGCCGCCGCGCCCTTGTGGAGATTGGGCTCGAAGGCGCTTCGGCCGGGGATTGGGCCGTCAAGATTAGCGCCACCGACGTGGTGCGTGTCGCCCTGAACCAGCAGGCTGACGGCAGGTGGCGTGCCGAGGGGAAAGACCTCGCGCGCCTGCCGGTTCGAGCGTTTGACGCCGAAGCGGTCCTTCCCTTGGATGTCGATGGCGAGCCGCTCACCCTCTACGACATCGAGAGCTCGGGCCAGACAGGCCGTTCCCTGAACTGGTTGTCCGACGCGGATTACCTACGTGCCGTGTCGGGCGCCTTGGCAGCCGGCGCTCGCCAGGAAGCCGCCGCTGCTCTTGAGGCCCTGGCCGCCCGTGCGGGCGAAACAGGAGAACTCTCGGCGGCCGGCGGTGTCGACGTCCTCGTGTTGGAAGAGGTGGTGAGGTCTGGCGCCATAACCCAACGGCTGAAGTCAGACACTGCTGCCATGGGTGGCTTCCTGACTGCGCTCACCTCCCAGCCGGAGACGAAGGAAGCCCTGCGAAGGCTCGTGGACGAGAAGGCGCTCGCAGAGATCCCGAAGCTGGAAGCCGAAGCTTTGTCCAAGGTGAAGGCGGAGTGGGACGCCGAAACCGCGAGCAGGCTAGAGCAGGTTCGCGCCGCCGTCGCGGAACTGGAAGCGAGCGAGCTGGCAGACCTTTCGCGCAAGCGGAACGAGGCGCTTTCAGAAATCGAGGCAAGAGCTGAGGCCGCCAAGGCCGAAGCTTTGCGGACGGCTGAAGAGGCCGCCGAGGCGGCGAAGGCCCGCCTGCAGGCTGAAGTGGCGGAATACCAGGGCCGTGTCGAAGCCGCCGCCGCAGAGCTCGCCGGCCTGGAAGTCCGCCAGTCCAGCCTCTCAAGAGCCGTCGAGGACCTGGGCGCGGCGGAAAGCGCGCTTGCCAGTCGGATAGAGGATCTCACGACCGAGGAGCGGCGTCTAATCCGTCGGACGCGGTGGGCTGTCGGCCATCCGGTCTTCGAGGTCCATGAGAACGTGGACCGCCTACAGCTCAAGGATATCGAGCAAGTGGCCCGTGACGCCGGGGTGTTCTCGGACCGAGGCGTCGAAGTGATGACCGAATTCGCGGTGCTCGCCGCCGCGAGGGAGGTTCCTGTCGTCACGGGACCCGCAGCGGATGTGGCCGATATGGCTGCCATGCTGCTTGCCGGCGGCAGGTTAGCCAGCCTCCACGCAGACCCCACCCTCGTTACCTTCGATGACCTCTGGTCTCGGCCGAGCGGGGCCGGTCTGACAGCGTTCGGGGCGGCCGCGGCATGGGTGGCGGATACCGGACTTCCGCTCGTGGCACATGTGTCCGGTGCGGACCGGTCCGCGGCACGGTTTTGGTTCCCGGCCCTCGCAGAAGCCAAACGTCGGGGGCAGGTGCCCGGCGAACTCATGATCATCGTCTCGCTGGACGACGGAAAGTCCGAGGAGGCGAAGGCGATGCCGAAGGATCGCGTGTCGATCGACGCCGAGGGGCTGTTGAAGCGGGAGGTGGTCCCATTCCTGCCCAGGTTGACGTCCTCCCTGACGTCGAAGCCCAGTGAGCTGGATCTCCGGCCGCCGGCCGAGAATCACGCGGCGGATGCCCTGCTCCTCTCTGAGCACGGGGCTCCTTCCGTAACGGCGGCGCTCAGGCTCAGCCGCATCCATGCCTCAGCTAGGGCCGCCCTCGGTGACGAGCGTGGGCAAAAGTTCACCGGCCGGATGGCCGGCATCCTCTTCCCGGCACCGCCCGGGCAGCCGTCGGCGACTGCAACCCCTGTCCGCTTGAGCTTGGCCACAAATGCTTGATCCCATCGGCGGGTTCACCCGCATGCGCGACTTCTTCGTATCGTACATCGAGACGGCCTTCCGCATCGCGGACAAGGACACGGCAGCCGAGCGGCGGCGCCTGCTTGAGGAAACCGACGTCCTCTCAACCGAACCCCTCGTCGAGCCGGTCCTGCGCTACCGCGAAAGCAAGACGAAGCTCGAAGACCTGATCGGCTCCGACATCCTCGACCCGCTCGATCAGAAGGGCCAGGCCGCCTTCGTCGAACTGGCTTTGAGTGGGTTGTTCTCCGGCCAGCCAAGCGCCGGCCCGGTCAAGAGGAAGTCCGAATACGCGCCCTACACCCATCAGGTGAAGATGCTGGAGCGTGGCATCCGGCCCGGCCTGCCGAGCATCGTCACCTCCGGAACCGGCTCCGGGAAGACGGAAAGCTTCATGCTTCCGATCCTCGCCAGCCTGTCCAATGAAGCCGTCCACTGGCCGCGCCCGTCTGCTGGCTACCTTGAAAACCACTGGTGGCGCCCGGACAGGCGCTTCGATGCCAGGAGGCGTCAGCGCACCGGCGAGAACCGGCCAGCCGCGATCCGGGCCATCATCCTCTATCCGATGAACGCACTCGTCGCTGACCAGATGGTGCGGCTTCGCAAGGCGCTGGATTCCAACGAGGCCAGGGAGGTCATGGAGGAGCGGTTCGACGGCAACCGCATCTTTTTCGGCCACTACACCGGCGAGACGCCGGTGACTGGGCACCTTCGTCATCCGCGGCTCCACGCTGAGGAGTTTGAAAAGAAGCGGCGTGGCAGGCGGCAGGGACGGCTGCGGCAGGCGATGAGGCGGTTCGATGAGGACCAAAGGGCCGCCATCGACCATGACAGCCAGGCCGCCGAGGAGGCACGGAAGGCAGGCAAGCCGAAGCCCGAGAAGACATCCTTCATCTTCCCGGCGCTCGACGGCGGCGAGATGGTGTCCCGCTGGGACATGCAGGACGCGCCGCCCGACATCCTGGTGACCAATGCGTCGATGCTGGGCGCGATGCTCGCCCGCGAGGTCGAAGACCCGATCTTCGACCAGACCCGCAAATGGATTGCCAGCGACCCGAATGCCTATTTCTACCTCGTCTTCGACGAGCTCCACCTGGTCCGCGGCTCGGCCGGCACGGAGGTGTCCTTCCTGGTCAAGAGCCTGCTGACGCGCCTCGGGCTCGACAGCCCGGAACACCGCCACAAGCTCCGCATCCTGGCATCCAGCGCGTCGCTCCCGATGGAGGACGAGCGGGGGGAGCAGAGCCGACGGTACCTGCGCGATCTGTTCGCGCCGTTCGGGACCTTCGTGAGCAAGACGGACGCGGGTTCGCTCGATGCGGAGTTCTGGAAGGGCTGCGTGGTCCCCGGCGACCCGGAAACGCCGCCCCCGCTCGATGCCAAGCTCCCCCGGAAGCCTTTCGAGGATCTGCTGGCCGCCGCCGGCGGGGCCGGCCAACTGATCGCCGATTTCCCAAAGACGGATGCGGGTATCGACGCGCTCCGAAACGTCGGGGCAGCGTTGGGCGTGCACGAAGCCGACGCGGACGCGCTTGCCGGCAAGGTCGCCGGAAGAGCTGCTTCGGCCCTCGCCGCTGCCTGCGTGTCCGCCGGCACCTCCCGTGCCACGCCCACTTCCGAAATCGGCGAGGCCGTGTTCGGAACCCCGGACCCCGACGCCGTGCGCGGGCTGCTCCTCGCCCGCGCCATTCCAGACAGCATGCTATGGAAAGCCCAGGCGCCCAAGGGCACGCCGTCGTTCCGGGTCCACACGTTCATTCGAAACGTGGAAGGCCTGTTCGGCGCCCCTGCAGCCGACGGCGGTCAGAAGGTCAAGTTCTCCGACCTGACCATCGTCCGGGGCGTCTCCCACGGCAAAGCGCGGAACGGCTCTGAGAAGGGCGCCCGTCTTTTCGAGATGCTCTATTGCGAGGCGTGCGGTGACCTGTTCCTCGGCGGCCAGCGGGGCGAGCCCGCGGAAACAGCCGAGGAGTTCGAGCTGCTTCCTTCGGCGGCAGACCTGGAGAGCGCCCCGGACCGCGGGGCCCCCGAACTCTACGATAGGATGTCGTTCGATCAGTTTGCGGTCTTTTGGCCGTCCGAGACCGAGCCTTTCAACGCCGAGAACAACTGGGACCGTTGGGACCGCGCGACGCTCGACACCCGCACCGGGGTCGTATCCACCAAGGGGGATGATGACCGGCAAGGGATCCTGCACGGCCGCATCTACTTCCAGCATCCCGATCCCAAGAAGGATCCGTCGAAGAGGTCCGCGCAGCCCTTCTGTTGCCCGCGGTGCGGGACCGACTACGCGACCAGGCCTCCGACGATGAGGCAGTCTCCGATCCGGGCGTTCCGGACCGGCTTCACGAAGGCGTCGCAGCTCGTCGCCACCGAGATGTTCGAGCTGCTCCACGCCATCGGCTCCCAGCCGAAGAGCATCATCTTCTCCGACAGCCGGCAGGACGCCGCTAACCAGAGCCTGGAAATCGAGAGGCTGCACCTCAGGGACCTGCGCCGCGAGATTTTCGTCACGGCGGCCATAAAGCTGGTGAGGGAAGCCGAGGCGAATCAGGTCCCCGAAGCGGAGAGATTGAAAATCTCCAACGAGCTGATGAGCCAGGGCCTCGACGGCATGAACAAGCTCATGGGTCTCATGGCCGAATGGGCCAAGACCGATAAGAGCGTGGTCGACGTTTCCACGGGCAAGGTGAAGATCGACCGTCTCCTCCAGTTCAAGGACGACGACGGAGGTTCCGAGAGCCCGATCTCGTACGTGGCATCCGAGTACGTGCGTCTCGGCATCCATCCCTTCGACGAGCTCGGCCGAAAGGGCGTAGGCGACCGCCCTTGGTACGACGCGTTCGAGTTGGACAACGGCAAGGTTCGGTACGCTTCAAGCCTGAGCGCCGTCGAGCGCGCAAGGGTCGGCACGGCTATCCTGGAGGCTCAGTCTGAGCTCGTCGAGGACGTGATCTTCTCGAACACCTTCTTTGCCATGGAGGAGACGGGTCTCGGTTATCCTTCTGTGAGGCACGATAACAGCCGGGAAACCGACGAGCTCGACGCTTGGCTGCGCGTGTTCGCCGGGGTCTACCGTGTTCAAGAGAACAAGTATTTCAATCCACAGAACATCAGGCAGTGGACCGATTACACGACGGTAAACCGAAAGAAGGTGAAGCGATTTGCCGAGGACGTCTTCGGGCAAGTCCAGGCGCCTGCCCGCTTCAACGAAGTCATCCAGAAGATGGACAAAATTGGCCACAACAACTGCGTGGTCAACGTGGGCAAGCTGTACATCCGCGTCTCAAAGATGGGCGACCCCTTCTGGCGTTGTGTATCCTGCGAACGGGTCCACCTGCACCGCGGTGTCGGGTACTGCACCCGTTGCCGGCAGGCGCTCCCTGGCGAGCGATCCGGCAACGTGGAGACCCTCTGGGAGAGCAACTTCCTGGGCAAGCGCATCGTCCGCGGACGCGGTGACGAGGTGGCCCGTTTCGGCCTGAAGTGCGAGGAGCTCACGGGGCAGACTGACGATTTCGGCGACCGGCTGCGCCGCTTCAAGGACATCCTCGTCGGAACCTCGGGCAAGCCGCCGACCCCCCTGCAGCGTCTGGCCGCGAACATCGACCTCCTGTCGGTCACGACAACCATGGAGGTCGGAATCGACATCGGATCCCTGCAGACGGTCCTGCAGGCGAACATGCCGCCGCAGAGGTTCAACTACCAGCAGCGGGTGGGCCGTGCCGGCCGGCGCGGCCAGGCATTCTCGTTCGTCACGACCTTCTGCAGGGGCCGGAGCCACGACGAGTATTACTTCCGGAACCCGCGCGCGATCACTGGTGATCCGCCGCCGCCGCCGTTCCTCGCGGTGGACCACCTGCCGATCCCGCAGAGGCTGTTGCGGAAGGTCTGGCTGCGCGCGGCGTTCGCCCGGCTCAGGTCGAACTGCCAGGCCTCGGGCGAGGATTATCCTGGCGACCGCCTCACCCCGCCCGACGTGCATGGCGAGTTCGTGCCCACCGACGAGTTCTACGCCGACGGTTCCGCCTGGCCGGAGAAGCTTCGAACCGCTTTGAACCACACCAGGCCGGAGATGGTCCGCTTCGTCGAGGCGGCGATCATCGGGGACCGTCAGCGGAAACGGCTGCTCCACGACGCCCAGGCCGATGCCGTGGTCGCCGAGATCATGGAGCTCGCCGGCCAGCGGCCGCAGGGCCGCGCGGGCCTTGCCCAGTTCCTGGCCGAGCGCGGGAAGCTCCCGATGTATGGGATGCCTACACGCGTGAGGCTGCTCTACACCGGTCTGGCGCCGGAGACTGGGCGCGGCCCGCTGCAGGACAGGGACTTCGAATGGTCGACGATGGACCGTGACGTCGAGCTCGCGGTCTTCGAGTACGCGCCGGGCGCCGTCCTTACTAAGGACAAGATGAAGCACCGTGTCATCGGCTTCACGGGAACGCTCCCGGAGCCGGAGAAGCAAGGCAACCTGATCGACGTGGGCGCGCCGCTGGGTAACTGGTTTACGGAGGAGGCTTACGTCGCGAAGTGCCCGTCCTGCGGGTCGGCGTCCTACCGCCATCACGACCCGGACGAGGGCATCGAGTGCGACGACTGCAACGAGCAGGTCCCACCTGACGCCTTCAATCGGTACGTGACGCCAACCGCGTTCCGGACCGACTTCCGCCCCGAGGGTACGGAAATCGACGAGGTCGGCACCATGTCGACCAGGACCGTGGCGACGGTCCTGCATGAGGGGGAGAAGGCCCAGTGCGGCCCGATAAAGGTTTGGAGCGGCGCCGGGGTAACCGTCATTCACCTCAATGACGGGTCGGAAGGCGACGACGGCACGCCCCAGCGCTTCAGCGTCGATCTCCTGACGGACACGTGGGTTCAGCGCGAGTTCCGATTCGCGAAGGCGACCCCACTTGAGATGCAGGCGGTTGATCCGAATATCTCCACGGCGCCTGAGCCGTCACGCTGGAAAAACTCTGTGGGGCAGGAGGGGCCTTTCGGCCTCGCCTCACGGAAGGAGACTGACGCCCTCTATATCGAGCTCACGCAGTTCGATCCGCGTCTCCGTCTGGATCTGGTTGCGAAGCAGGGAGGACCGGCTCAATCCTCGACCGCAGTGCGGGCCGCCGCGATCAGCGCGACCCACATGCTCGTGCAGCGTGCCGCGCTTCTTCTCGACGTCGCCCCCGACGAGTTCGAGGCCCTTGAACCGCGACGGCGTGAAGGCCGTCCCATGCTTCAGATCGCCGATACCCTGATCAACGGGTCCGGCCTCTGCCGCAGGCTTGGTGAAGGAGAGAGGCCCGAGATCGTCCGCTTGATCGAACGGATCGTGTCGGAGACGGACCGAGGCTCGGCGCTGGCGCAACTGCGGGCGGAGGACCACCACTCCAATTGCAAGACCGCCTGCTACCGCTGCATCCAGCAGTACGGCAACCGCCGCGTCCACAACCTCTTGGACTGGCGGCTAGCCCTCTCCTACCTCCGAGCGATGGTCGATCCGGATTATGTCTGCGGGCTCGACGGCCGCTTCGACGCATACCCTGAACTGAGTGGCTGGCTGGAGCGCAGCAGGGAACTCGCGGCATCGGTGGCTGCGATGCGTCCGGGCAGCCTGAAGGTGGAGTTGGTCGGGCCGATGGGCCTCGCTTCCATCGTGCAGACGACCGGCAGGTCCGCGCTGAAGATGATCGTCCTCCATCCGCTCTGGCGCAGCTCCGCGGCGGATGTGACGGCCCTGGTTGGGTCGCGACCGGACGGCACCATGCGGTTCGTCGACACCTTCGACCTTGAGCGGCGGCCCCTGAAGGCCTTGGAAATGGCTCGGGCGGGCGACGTGCCTGCCATGGCCGATGCATAACAGGGAATGTAGCCGATGCCGGTCGAACGCCACCTAGGCACCTCGCAAGGGTCGGGCGGATGCTGAGGGCCATTCTCGACGGGAAGGGCCGCACGGTCCCGGAGGGACTGAAGGGCGGAGACTCGTTGAGAAGGATCTACAAGGTCTCCGAGGATCTTCTGACCGCGACTGTTTTCGAGCGTCTGGCTTATCTCGACGGCCCGACGCTTTGGGCCATCCTTCGGGCGACTTTCCGTCCCGACGTTCTCCCTGACCGCAAGGTGGTGGAACTGGCCGAGATCGAGTTCTGGCCGCGGTGGTCCAAGGCCAATCCAACGCTCGAACAGAATGTCGAGCCGGACGTGATCTTGCGGCTCTCGGTAGGCGATCCACCGGTCAAAGTTACCCTCATCGTCGAGTGTAAGCTCGGCGGATGGCAAGAGGCCGGCCAGTGGCGCCGGGAATGGATCGCCCACGAGATGGAGTTCGCCGGGGACGACGGACCCGACGAATGCTTCTTCCTCGCTCTCGGAGGGCTTGGCGCGTTCAAAGGCAAGCCGCAGGAGATGGTCTCTGCCTTTGCGACACAGGCATCGGTCGGAGCTAGCGCACCTATAACCGCGGCGGCCGCCGACTGGTCCGATCTGATGCATGCCCTCCATAAGGTGGAGGTTCCCGAGGGGGCTGAGAGAAGAGTCGTCGAGGATCTTCGTCGTGCACTCGCCCTACATGGCTATCGGCGCGTCAGGCCGCTCGGCGACCTCGCCGCCTCAGACAAAAATCGAGTCGGTTCCTTCGCAAGATCGGCGGAGGTTCTCCGCCCCATGCACGAACGTCTGCGCGAAGATGTTGTGGAGCTTCACCCGAAAACGCTCTCCGGCTGGCCCGAGAGGATTGCTCCTTGGAGGCCTATCTCGGCGAAGCCAAGCGTGATGCACTTTAGGAGATCCGATGCCGGCCTCTGAAGAGATGAAGTCCGCTCTCGCTGACGTTCGTCGTGCCTACCGCCTTGTATGGTCATACCAGCGGCGTATCCTCGACATAGTAGCCTTGATCGCGGGCGAGTTCGAGGAGCACGAATTCTACGTGTGGGAGACATATCCTCGGGATAGACCTTGCGGGCGATTGAAAGATCCGACCGGAAAATGGGCGTGGGACCTGTTGCCTCTTCGTCAGGCGAGCTTCCTTTATCTGCAACCGGACACTGACCGCCACCGGCCCACTGCGGGTCAGTGGATGCTTGAAATCGTGGTCGAGACCGATAACGGGTTCGATGATCCAGAAACGGGCGACGAGCCCGATGCCGCGGACTTTGCCGATGCCGCGTCAACGTCGTCGATGATCTACCTGCATGGTTGGCTTTGCACGGCATCGTGCGAGCGGAACTGGCTCAATGGAGTGTGGCATCAGGGTGAATGGCCAGAGGCGGATGGCATTCCAGTGGAGCACGCGGCGCCACCCTTCAAGATTGTGAGGCGAAGTTTTGATGTTGCAGAGTTGGTAGATGAGATTGCGGTGAAGGAGGCAGTAATGAAGTTCAAAGAGACGCTCGGAACCACTCTCGGCATTGGATGTGAGTAAGAATTTGGAATATTTATCATTATTATGTGCTATAGCGAGATTGTTCGCCCGCGCCTTTGGATCTTATTCTTGCAGTTTGCTGATCTATCGGTAATGAATAGCCAAGTTCGAGGTTCTGCTCAGACGCGCTTAGCCAACCAATCCCCAAGACCGAGGCGAACCACAAGTTCCGCGACCTTCGCGTTATCCCATACCTGGATCGGATCGCCATCCGGTGCCGTGAGGGCCCCCTTTGGCGTATGCACCGCAAAGATCATGCGATGATACCGTTCGCGGCGTGCCCGAAACCTGGCGACGTAGTCGTCAAGGGTGACCTGCCCGGCCTCGCCCTTCACCTGCACGAAGGCGACTTCATCTATGGCCGGGTTCTCAACCTCGACGTCAATGCCCTCCGTTACGCCTCCGATCCTCGCGATCCGCGTCCATCCTGATCGCGAAAGAATCAGGTCGACGAGCACTTCGAAATCCTTCGGCCGAAGTCGTGCGACGAGCTTGCCGACAGCCGCTTGGTAGGCAAGCCGCGCTGACATGGCGGCGACCGTGTCTGCATCCTCCTCATCACGGATCAAGCGAAGGATCTCGCGCCATCCCTTCGGCTCGCACACCGTCCCCTTGAACCCCGCCGTCGTCGTGACGATGCCGGGTAGCTCCGACATCGCGAGATAGCGGCCCGCCAGCGAGCGGTTGTCCCAGGGTCGGTCGAGATCAAGCCAGAAATGGCCAAGTTGGGCCGTTTCGTTCGACGGACTGACGGTGATGCCGTCGCGCACGGTGGCCCACCACATAAAACCGTCTTCGAACGTGACCCACAGGTGCTGGCTTGGTCCTTCGAGGAGCGTTCGAAGCGCATTGAGATCCTGCGTGGCACCGGGTTTCGTGCCGTACTGCTCGCGGAGGATGACCGCGATGGCCGCGACATCGATCTCTTGCAGCGCCTCGTCGGGAATTTGGCTCCAGCCGGCGTGCAGACGCGACTGACTCTTGGCGTCGGACCACCAGCGGCCACCAGCGCCGTTCTTCACGTAGCGGACAGAAACCGGGAGGTCAGACACTGCGTGCTCCAAGGCGGCTCATGCGAATGGACCGTACACCACGAGGAGTCACGTTGGGGCGACCCTTGAGCCATGCCCAGAGGGCCCGGGATGCTCCGCAAGGGCGACCTCCTGCGCGACAAGTTGGATTGTCGTGAACCTGCGGCACGCCGCTTGAGGATCAAACGCACTCAACAACGAAGCTAGGCAGAAATCCCGTCGCTTCGTCCGTGTGGCCTCGCGGATTGCAGATCACCCGCGTCCGCCCAACCTGGTAGTCGACCATGTGATGCACGTGTCCGTGGACCCATAGATCCAGTCCGCGGTCCAGGATCAGGGCCGTCAGGTCCGAAGCGTAGCACCAGGCTAGATCGACATGCGGATCCGGCAGGCTGGTCAGGTGAGGGGCGTGATGGATTACGATTACGATTGGGCCATCGTGAGGGCAGGCGAGCTCGTTGTCGATGAAGCCCAGGTGTGGTCCGGCTCACGGGGTGGCGGTGCGGTTAGTTCAGGCACTTGATGCGTTTCCGGCGGATCCTGTCGTTCCCAGCCTCGGCACCGGTGATGAAGGCGCGCGCGGTGGCGATGCACGCGGCGAGCAGCCCCGTCGCGGCATCGTCGGAGGCTCCCGGCCGACCCTGGGCCTGCTGGCGGGCGACCAGCCGGGCCAGCCGGGCGCGCGCGGCGGCGGTCGGCTGCAGGACCCGATCGAGGGGGATCGCGGGGTCGTCGGCGGAGATGATCTCGATGGGGTGGGGGAACGGCGCGTCGTCGTCCTCCTCCTCCTCACCGCTGAGATTCATGAAGCTTTGGTCGGGTTCGTGGCGGTAACGGAGTTCCTCGCCGTCACGGGGCGGCGCGAGGGCGAGGGCGCGAAGGTCGGTGAGGCAGGCCGTTGCGATGGCTGCGGAGCTGGCCTGCACGGCTTCATAAAGCGCATGGGCGAGCGTCCACGCCTGGAACGGCAGGAGGTCGGCATCCTGGCGGAAGCTTCGGGCGAGCGCGTAGTAAAGCGCCTCGCGCATGCGCGGCGGTAGCGCGAGGTCGAGGTGCGCGGTGGCGAGGCCGACAGGGGCGTAGAGCAGGTCGGTGAGGTCGCGGGCGAGCGCGTCGGGGCGGCCGAAGTCGTCGAGGCACGCGTTCATATCCTAGAACGCGCGCTCGAACTGGTCGTCCACCGGTAGGCGCCCGCGGATGCAGTGCACGAAGGCGGCCGCGATGGCGTCGAGGCAGCAGCCGGCTGCGACCCGCACGTCGTCCGGCGACGAAGCGAACGCCGTGAGGGCTGCCGCGAGCGTCTTCTGCGGTGCATCGTCGAGGGGGACGAAGCAGGTGGGATGAACCGTGATGTCTGGCATGGGCTAGCCTTTAAACGCCTCCAGATGGGAGGGGTGAGGCGCAGAGCTATATAGTCAGCCTGGCGCAAAGGTTATATTGGCGTCTTACCGAGTCCCACCAGCGATCGTTATTGGGATTGCAGCGTCAAACATTGCTGGCGGTTATGGCGAGATCTCGGGCTGTGCTGCCGAGCGAGACGAAAGTAGGGCGCTCCCGTGCTGGCCTGGTGGCCGGCACGGGAGCGCCCTCAGACGACGCCGAGGCGGCGCAGCCACGTGGGGTGGCCGTGCGCACAGACCCCGTCCGGCTCGAGCGGGAAGCAGCCGTCGGTGGCCTCTGCGCAGGCGTCGATGAGCTGCCCAGCGAGGGCGACGAAGTCCGGCTCGGGGCTCGTGGGGCCGGGGTAGACACGGCCAGTCGCGGGGTCGTGGGTGACGTGCGGCACGGATGCGTCGTCGGGGTCGTCCCAGATGATGGTCGGGGATGAGGACGCTGCCGCGGCGGGGAGGCCGGATGGACGGGGCATGTCAGCGGCCCTCCGCTGCCGTGTCTCCAATCGGGCGGGCGGTGATGCTGGAATTGGTGGCAGTCGACCTTGCGCGTACCCGGCGGCCGCGGGACGTCTGTGAGGCGCTCGTCCGTGATGCGGGCGTCGGCTGGCCGGGCGCCGTCGCGGACCCGGGGCGTGGTCGGGTGGTCCAGCGGCGGGACCGGGCCGAGGCAAGGTCTGATGAAGCCTCGGCGGCCGCTGGTGGGGTCGGGGCC
>NZ_CEEDEA010000025.1:0-54469 GCF_979253755.1 Methylobacterium sp. AC315 | reverse complement strand
CCGTCCGACCGGCTCGCCTTTGCTTGGGCACCGCGTCGGGAGGCGCCGTATAAGATGCCCCGCATTCCCCTGTCAACAACCCTTTTGCCGGCATTGCGAAGACGGCTCCGGCTTGCGCCGGGCGGCTGGTTCGCGATTCGAACTCAAGGGGGCCACCGACCCGCGATGCGCGGCCCCGGCGACGATTGCAGAGGTGGTGTCGGTTCCCCGGTTCTGCAAGGGCCGGATTGGGATCTCGTTGTCGACGGCTTGCATCGACGGCGGCCTGTACAACGGCATCGGCGCCGGCGCCGGCCCCGGTCCAGGCAACGCGAGGGCCGCTCGCGGGGTTAGTGATGCGATGTGAGGGTGTCCATGGCCACGATTGCGATCCTGATCGGTACCCGGGCGGGGGCCCGGCTACTGGCCGCCACCTCGGAGCGGGAGGCGGCCCGGTCGGCCGAGGCCTTTCTGCGGCGGCTGCCCGCGCGGGCGCTGCCGGCTCCGCTCTGGGTCCAATGCGCCGACCCCGGCGTCACCGGCCGCCTGACCGGCTATCTCAGCGAGCTGCAGGCCGAGCAGGTCCGCGAACGCGACGCCCGGGTCTGACCGGACGTCCGCTCCGGACGGCCGGATTTCCTTGTCCCGCATCCTGCTCTAACCCGGCGGGCATGACCGACACACGCGATTCAAGCCGGCCCGGGCCCCCGGTCGCCGTCGAGCCCGCCTCCCTCGGCAGGCTCCTGCGCCTGATGGCCGCCCTGCGCGATCCCGAATCCGGCTGCGCCTGGGATGTCCGGCAGACATTCGCGACCATCGTGCCCTACACGATCGAGGAGGCGTACGAGGTCGCCGACGCGGTGGCGCGGGGCGACCGGGACGACCTGCGCGACGAACTCGGCGACCTTCTGCTCCAGGTGGTGTTCCACGCCCGGATGGCCGAGGAAGAGGGCGTCTTCGCGTTCGACGACGTGGCCCGGGCGATCGGCGACAAGCTGATCCGGCGCCACCCGCACGTGTTCGAGCCGGACGGCACCCCCCTCCAAGCGGGCTCGGCCCTGCGCGACCCGGCCCAAGTCGAGGCGCAGTGGGCCGCGATCAAGGCGCAGGAGCGGGCGACCCGGGATCCGGCCACCGGCGACCCGGATCCCCTCGGCGGCGTCGCCCGTGCCTTGCCGGCCCTGGCCCGAGCGGAAAAGATCTCCCGGCGGGCGGCGTCCTATGGGTTCGACTGGGGCAACGCCGCGCAGGTGATCGACAAGGTCCGGGAGGAGACCGACGAGGTCGCCGAGGCCCTCGCAGCCGGCGATCCGCAGGCCCTGTCGGAGGAAATCGGCGACCTGCTGTTCTCGGTGGCCAACCTCGCCCGGCATGCCGGGATCGATCCCGAGACCGCGCTGCGCGACGGAACCGCCAAGTTCGAGCGCCGCTTCGCCGCCATGGCGGAGCACCTGACGTCTGCGGGCGGGGCGCTCGGCCGTTCGGATCTCGCCGCCATGGAGGCCGCCTGGCAGGCGGTGAAGCGGGACGAGAAGCGGTAGCGGGCGCGGCTTTCCCCCGCATGGCGCCCCCGGTCCGAGGGCTCGACAGGCGGCGGTCGGCGCTTATCCTTGGCCCATGCGCATCCTTCTTTCCGCCTTCGCCGCCCTCGCCGTCATGGTGTCCCTGCCCCGGGACGCGCGCGCCGAAACCATCGTCCAGGAGCGGTTCGGCTGCCACGCCCCGGAGGTCACCGATCGCTTGTTCAAGCTGGTCATGGCCGGCGAAGAGGTGGCGTTCGGGCAGCTCCTGAAGAGCAGCCTGGCCAGCGGCGAGTGCCGGTCGTGGAAGCTCGGCGAAGCGGTCCGGCTCGAGAACCGGACGGTGACCTACGGATGTCTCGCCCCGACGAGCGGGCAGGATCGCTGCTACTGGACGCCGCTCAGCGCGATCGAGACCGCGAAGTGACTTTTTTGGGGGGGCTCGGACCTGTGCCGGGGCACCTGACGGATACGGTCGGCCCGATTCCAGCCTGATCCGCGCACCCGACAACGGCCGGGGCTGGGCCCCTCGGAAACGCGTATCCCTGGGCCGGCGGAGGAGCGGACTCCCCTCCTCCGCCGCAGCCGCGCTCAGGCCGCCTTCTTCGGAGCCTTGCCTTTTGGAGCCTCGCCTTTCGGAACCTCGGCGTCGTCGTCCGCCGGGGTGCCCTCGGCATTGATCGTCTCGGCGATCTTGGAGAGCAGCGCGTCGGTCTTCTTCTCCTCCTGCAGGGTCTCGTCGAGCAGTTTGGCGGCCTCCTCGTGGCCGAGCTGGCGAGCCCAAGTCTTGAGGGTGCCGTAGCGGGCGATCTCGTAATGCTCCACCGCCTGGGCGCAGGCGGCGAGCACCGCGTCGGCCGCCGGGCTGTCGGCGAAATCCTCCAGATCCTCCTCCATCTCGGAGGTGATGCCCTGCATCGCCTCGCAGGTCTTGGCGCGGGCGGGCTTGCCGATGATCTCGAACACCTGGGTCAGGCGCTCGACCTGCTGGGCGCTCTCCTCGGCATGGGTCTCGAAGGCCTGGCGCAGCTCCGGGTGCTCGGCCGCCTTGGCGGACTTCTTAAGCGCCTTCACGGATTGCTTCTCGGCGTAATAGACGTCCTTCAGGGTCTCGTAGAAGGCGTCGTGCAGCGTCTTCGGCTTGGCCATGGCTGTCCGTCTCCAGTGCGGGCCGCCGTCTCGGGGACGCGGCTTCCGGACGGGGAACGCCGGTCCGCCCCGTCGTTTCCGGGCGATATCTTCGTTCTGTGGAGGAACTTTTTGGCCGTGCCCTGGCACGCCCGGACCGGCGTCGCCGGGCCGGCGCGTCACGGCCGCGCCCACGCCGCCACTGACGTTCGCCAAGGCGCTTGAAGAAGACGAAGGCTTCGCGCTACACTCTGTGGCCCGGATCTTCAGTCTTTGTGATCGAGATCCGAGTATTGATATCCCAATCGACATTATGAATGTGACTGAAATCGATCGTCCGAGGGGGAATTCTGTAGCATAAGTATTGAATTTTGGGAGAAAATGATCTATATAAAGCTATATATGCTCCAGTCCGGCTCGCTGAAGTGCAAGGTTCACAACATCAAGATGAACCAGGGCGACGATGCGGATTTTGAGATTCCGGTGCAGTTCTTTCTGATCATGCATCCGGCCGGACATACCATCATCGATGGCGGCGACGCGGTGGAGGTCGCGGAAAATCCCCACGCCTATTGGGGCAGCATCGCCGACGTCCACTATCCCGTGCTCCGAAAGGAGGAGGGTTGCGTCGACCAGCTGCGCCGCCTCGGGATCAATCCGGAAGACGTTCGCTACGTCCTTCAATCCCACCTGCACCTCGATCATACGGGCGCGATCGGCCGCTTCCCGAACGCCACGCACATCGTCCAGCGGTCGGAATACGAATATGCGTTCACGCCGGACTGGTTCGCCCGAGGTGGCTATACCCGCGCTGATTTCGACCGGCCCAATCTCAAGTGGCACTTCCTGAACGGGTCAGCCGACGATTATCATGACATCTACGGCGACGGCACGCTGACGACGGTGTTTACCCCGGGGCACGCCCCTGGACATCAATCGGTTCTGGTGCGGTTGCCGGCTTCGAGACCGGTTCTGCTCACGATCGACGCGGCCTACACGCTCGATCACTGGAACCAGAAAGCGCTGCCGGCCTTCCTAGCCTCGGCCGTCGACTGCGTCCGCTCGGTCCAGAAACTGCACGGCATCGCCAACAAGACGGGGGCCGAGATCGTGACCGGTCACGATCCGGATGCGTGGCCGATGTTCAAGAAGGCCCCCGCCTTCTACGCTTAGCGCAGCGTGCCGAAAGGCGGCCGCCGTCTTTCGGCACGATGCGGATCGATGCGCACCCTGCCGGTTCCGAGACCCGGCAAGGTGCGCGACACGATCGTCCTGGGGGGCAATCTTTGCCCTTCGGAGCGCGGGGCTGCGCCCGGCCGCATCCGGCCGTTCAATCGGCCTTCCGGACCGGACCGGGCTTCCGGGGGGCCTCGGTCGCCGGGCGGCGGGACGTGGCTGGGCCAGCCGACTTGGGTTGCGGGCGGTCCCTGACGTCCTGGCGATTCTTGGTCTCCTGGCGGTCCTTGGGACGCAGGCGGTCGAGGACGGCCTCGATGGCGCGCTCGACCGCGGCCTGCTCCGGCAGCGTGTCGGCGAGCGGTGTCGTTCGGCCGGCCTCGCGGCGCTTGGTCATGCAGTTCGCCCGTATCGGGGCCGTGCGACGCGATGTTCCAGCGCGTGCGGCGACCGCACCGCAGTCTATCCGCAGTGATCCCGGGATCAAAGCCTGCCGTGAGCCTGCGATCCGGGGATCCTGTGATCACGGTTTCTCAGGGATTGCTCGCCGTCCTGTCCTGGGGGCGCGACGAATGCCGGGCCGCCCGGGGATCGACCGGCCGGCGCCTCAGCGCCGGCGCGCGCCGAATGGCCAGTCGATCAGACCGCCGGCCCAGAGCGCCGCCCAGACGAAGACCGGCTGAAACGCCAGCCGGGGTCCGTGGTACCACCAGGAATCCGGGATGCCCTCGACGTGGACGGCCGCGAAGGCGTGCTTCAGGTTGGCCGGGTAGACGCAGACCGCGTAGACGGCGAGCCCGATCGCGGCCGCCCGGCGCAGCGACCGGGTCTGAAGCCCGATCGCCCCGGCGATCTCGCACAGGCCGGTGGCCAGGATCACCAACCGCGGCGCCGGCACCCAGTCCGGCATCAGCGGCAGCATCGCGTCGGCGGCCAAGAGGTGGACGATCCCGATCCCGGCATAGACTAGGGCCAGCCCGTAGCGCAGCCGGCGCCGCCAGGCCTCAGGCCTCGGCTCGCTCATCCTACCCGGTCTTCCGCGACGCCGCAGGCGCGGGCGATTGCGGTTCGGAGCGCCGCCGTCAGCCGGGCCACGGCCGGGTGTTCCGCGCTGGCGAAGCCGGTCGCGCCGATCGCGGTCACGGGGGCGAGCAGCCGCAGGGAGTTCGTGACGAACACGGCCTCGGCGCGGAGGAACGCGGGCAGGCTCAGCGAGCCCTCCTCCGGGCGCAATCCGCACGCCCCTGCCAGCCCCAGCACCTCCGCACGGACGATCCCGGGGAGCACGCCGTCGGCCAGCGGCGGCGTGATCAGCGTGTCGCCGAACAGGGCGAACAGATTGCCGGTGCCCGCACAGGCGACGCGGCCGCCTGTGTTGCAGAACAGCGCTTCGTCGAAGCCCGAAGCGGCGGCCTCGCGTGCGGCCAGCACGGCGTCCAGATAGCCCAGGGTCTTGAGCCGGGCGGCCGGGGTGGTGTCGTTGCGTGCGATCCCCGTCGGCCACAACCGCAGGCGCGCGAAGGCCGCGCCCTTCGCGCTCGGCGCCGCGGTGGCGAACAGGGTCGGATGCGGATCCTCCGGCGGCTTCAGCCCGCGTGGGCCGGAGCCGCGGGTGAGGGTGGTGCGGATCGCCAGCCGGTCGTCGTCCCCCCTACCTTTGTCATTCCCCTGCCCGGCGAGCGCCCGCATGGCGGCGCGGATCCGGTCCGCCTCGGCGGGGATCCCGAGGGTCTCCGCCCCGGCGACGAGCCGGGCGATATGGGCCTCCTCGAAGGCCACCCGGCCGCCCAGGGCGAGCGCCGTGTCGAACAGGCCGTCGCCGAGCGTCAGGCCGCGGTCGGTGTGGTCCAGGGACGCCTGCGTCCCCGGGACGATCGTCCCGTCACGCCACAGCATCGTCGCCCCTGCCCCGGTGGCCCCGCTCGTCGCGCCAGGCGCGGGCGAGTCCCAGAAAATTGGCGAACAGGGCGTGGCCGCCCTCGGTCAGCACCGATTCCGGGTGGAACTGGATGCCGTAGGTCGGGTGGGTCCGGTGCGAGAGCGCCATCACCTCGCCCTCCTGCGAGACCGCGTCGACCGAGAGGTGCTTGTCCATGTCCGGGCCCGGGGTGACCACCAGCGAGTGGTAGCGCCCGACCGGCATCGGCGCGGGCAGTCCGGAGAACAGCCGCTCGCCCCGGTGCGCGATCGGGGTCGCCTGCCCGTGCAGGGGGCGCTGCGCGCGCTCCACCGTGCCGCCGAACGCGGCGCCGATCGCCTGGTGGCCGAGGCAGACCCCGAGGATCGGCACCGCGCCGGACAGGTCGCGGATCGCCGGCAGCGAGATGCCGGCCTCCGCGGGGGTGCAGGGGCCCGGCGACACCACAAGGGCATCCGGGGCGAGCGCCCGGATGCCGGCGACGTCGACCGCATCGCTGCGCACCACCCGGACCTCTTCGCCCAGCTCCTCCAGGTAGCGGACGACATTGAAGACGAAGGAATCGTAGTTGTCGAGGACGAGGATCATGCGAAGGCCTCGAACACCCGGGCGGCCTTGGCGAGCGTCTCGTCGTATTCCGGGCCCGGCTCCGACAGCAGGGTCACGCCGCCGCCGGCCTGCAGGACCGCCCGGGTCTCGTCCATGAACACGGTGCGGATCGCGATCGCGGTGTCGAGCGCGCCGTCGAAGCCGATCCGCCCGATGGCGCCGCAATAGAGCTCCCGGGCGTCGCCCTCGATCTCGGTGATGATGTCCATGGCGCGGATCTTCGGGGCGCCGGTGATCGAGCCCCCGGGGAAGGTGCCCTCCAGCAGGTCGAGGGCGTCGAGCCCATCGCGCAAGGTCCCAGTCACCACCGAGACCAGGTGGTGGACGTTGGCGTAGGTCTCCAGCCCGCACAGGGTGGGTACGGCGACGCTGCCTGGCGCGCAGACCCGGGACAGGTCGTTGCGCAGCAGGTCGACGATCATGACGTTCTCGGCCCGCTCCTTGACCGAGGCCAGGAGCGCCTTGGCGGCGGCCCGGTCGGCCTCCGGGTCGTCGAGCCGGCGGGCGGTGCCCTTGATCGGCCGGGTCTCGACGTGCCGGCCGTCGAGCCGGATGAAGCGCTCCGGGGAGGACGACGCGACGGTCAGCCCGGCCAGTTCCAGATAGGCCCCGAAGGTCGCCGGATTGGTGGCGCGCAGGCGCCGGTAGAGCGCGAACCGGTCGAAGCCCGTCGGCAGGTCGGCACTGAAGCGCTGGGCGATGTTGGCCTGGTAGATATCGCCCGCCCGGATATAGGCGCGGACCTTTTCGACAGCCTCTTCATAGGTTTGCCGGTCGAAGTTCGAGTGCCACGCGAGGTTTTTTGCGGGTTGGGGCGGTGCCTCCTCGGGCTCGGTCGCGGTGCCGAGCCGGTCGGTGAAGGCGGCGAGCCGCGCCTCGGCGCGGGCCTGCCGGGCGGCCGGCTCGGTCTCGGGAAATCCCGTGGCGACGAGCCGGCACGTCCCGGCGGCGTGGTCGATCACCAGCACCGTGTCGTAGAGGTTGACCGCGATGTCGTCGGTGAGCCCCGCCCGCCGGGCCGGGGCTGCGACCCGCTCCAGCTGCGCGCCGAGATCATACGCGAGATAGCCGATCGCCCCGCCCGGGAACGGGGTGTCCGGATCGGGCTCGACCCGGTAGGGGGCGAGGCAGGCCCGCAGCGCAGCGAACGGGCCGCCCGACACCGGGCGCCCGTCCAGCGTCGCGCGCCCATCCCGGAACCGGAACCGCGCGAACGGGTCGGCGGCCACGATCGAGTGCCGCCCCAGCGCGTCGTGCCGCATGGCGCTGTCGAGGAAGGCGAGATCCGGCAGGGGCCGCAGCCGGGCGGCCGCCGCGACGGGATCGACGAAGGGGATCTCTCGGGTCCAGATCTCTTGGGTCCACATGACCGGGTTCGGGCTGATGTCCTGAGGGCACGCGCCCCGCACGCTGCCGTTGCACAGGCGATGCCGCGGGGAAAGCGGCAGTTCCGCGCAAGGCCCCACCCGTCGCGGGCGGTCGGGGTCCGTCCCGGGTTCGGGAGACGGCGGGCCGCACCTGATGTGGGATCTCAGGAGCCGCCGGCAAAGCCCTGCGAACAGCCAAGTTTCGGCGATGTGCCGTACCTCCTGCGCCGAGCCTCCCGCGCGGGGCCGGGTACCCCTGCGGCGGCCGGTCTCGCGCGAGCGCGTCAGAACCGCTATAGGGGCGCGATCCCGAATGCCTGTCCTCGCGCGCCGTGCGACCCGATCCACCGGCCGCACGCGAGGGTGGCGTCCGACCCGTCTTCCGAATGCGACCATGACCGCAACCGCCACGCCCGCCCCCCGGGACGCCGTCCCCGGGGCCGCCCCGAAAATCTCGTTCGTCTCGCTCGGCTGCCCCAAGGCGCTCGTCGATTCCGAGCGGATCCTCACGCACCTGCGCGCCGAGGGCTACGAGCTGGCCCGCCGCCACGACGGGGCGGACGTGGTGATCGTCAACACCTGCGGGTTCCTGGATTCGGCCAAGGCGGAATCGCTTTCGGCGATCGGCGAGGCCATGGCCGAGAACGGCCGGGTGATCGTCACCGGCTGCATGGGGGCGCAGCCGGAAGAGATCCGCGCGAAATACCCGGACCTGCTCGCCGTGACCGGGCCGCAGGCCTACGAATCCGTGGTGGCGGCGGTCCACGAGGCGGTGCCTCCGGCCCACGACCCGTTCCTCGATCTCGTCCCGCCGCAGGGGATCAAGCTCACCCCGCGCCACTACGCCTACCTGAAGATCTCGGAAGGCTGCAGCAACCGCTGCAGCTTCTGCATCATCCCGAGCTTGCGCGGGAATCTCGTCAGCCGCCCGGCCGGCGACGTGTTGCGGGAGGCCGAGAAGCTGGTCAAGGCCGGCGTGAAGGAGCTGCTGGTCGTCTCGCAGGATACCAGCGCCTACGGGGTCGACATCCGCTACGCCGAGAGCCCGTGGCGCGACCGGAGCGTGCGGGCGAAGTTCTACGACCTGACCAAGGAGCTCGGCGAGCTCGGGGCCTGGGTGCGGCTGCACTACGTCTACCCCTACCCGCACGTGGACGAGGTCATCCCGCTGATGGCCGAGGGCAAGGTGCTTCCCTACCTCGACATGCCGCTCCAGCACGCCAGCCCCTCCGTGCTCAAGCGGATGCGCCGGCCCGGCAACCAGGAGCGCCAGCTCGACCGGATCCGCAGCTGGCGGCAGACCTGCCCGGACCTCGCGATCCGCTCGACCTTCATCGTCGGCTTCCCGGGTGAGACCGAGGCCGAGTTCGAGGAGCTGCTGGCCTGGCTGCAGGAGGCCAGGCTCGAGCGCGTCGGCTGCTTCGAGTACGAGCCCGTGGCCGGCGCCACCGCCAACGCCCTGGGCGACCTCGTGCCGCCGGAGCTGAAGGCCGAGCGCAAGCGCCGGTTCATGGAGACGCAGAACGCGATCTCGCTGCGGCTCCAGCGGGCCAAGGTCGGCAAGCGGCTGGCCATGATCGTCGATTCCGTCGAGGGCGGGATCGCCAAGGGCCGGTCGAAGGCCGACGCCCCCGAGATCGACGGCAACGTCCACGCCGCGTTCCGGCGCCCGGTGCGCTCCGGCGACATCGTCACCGTGAAGATCGACCGGGCCGACGCCTACGACCTCTACGGCACCGTGACCTGATGGTCCCGGATTGCGCGCAATCCCCTGTGCGCCGTCGGATCGGAGCGGTTGACCCGGGCGTCCGGTCTGGCATGTCTGGAACATAGCAGGAACTTCAGTCCGGACCCCGAGGCTGCGATGGATCCGGAGGTCGCGCTCCGCAAGATCATCCATATCGACATGGACGCGTTCTACGCCTCCGTGGAGCAGCGCGACGATCCCGTCTTGCGCGGGCTGCCGCTCGCCGTGGGCGGCTCCCGGGAGCGCGGCGTGGTGATGGCGGCGAGCTACGAGGCGCGGCGGTTCGGCGTGCGCTCGGCCATGCCGTCGGCCACCGCCCGGCGGCTCTGCCCGGACCTGCTGTTCGTCAAGCCGCGCTTCGAGGTCTACCGGGCGGTCTCAGAGGAGATCCGGGCGGTGTTCGCCCGGCACACGCCGGTGATCGAGCCGGTCGCCCTGGACGAGGCCTATCTCGACGTCACCGAGAACCTGCTGGGCCTTCCGACCGCGACCGCGGTCGCCAAGGCGATCCGGGCCGAGATCCTGGAGCGCACCGGCCTCGTCGCCTCGGCCGGGGTCTCGTACAACAAGTTCCTGGCCAAGGTCGCCTCCGACTTCAGGAAGCCTGACGCCCTGTTCGTCATTACCCCGTCCATGGGGCCGGATTTCGTCGCCGCCCTGCCGATCGGCCGGTTCCACGGCGTCGGCCCGGTCACCGAAGCGAAGATGAAGCGGCTCGGCATCGAGACCGGGGCCGACCTGCGCGCCTGGGATCCGGACCGCCTGCGCGAGACCTTCGGGTCGGCCGGGGCCTATTATCACGCGGTCGCCCGCGGGCTCGACATGCGGCCGGTCCGCGCCCACCGGGTGCGCAAGTCGATCGGGGCGGAGACCACCTTCTCGGAGGATACGGCCGCCTTCACGATCCTGGCCGAGCGGCTCGCGCCCCTGTTCGACAAGGTCTGGGGCGGGGCCGAGGCCAAGGGGATGCGGGCCCGGACCGTGACCCTGAAGCTGAAGTTCTCGGATTTCGCCCAGGTCACCCGGGCGAGGTCCCTCCCCGCCCCGGTGGTCGACCGGGCCGCCCTGGAGCGGATCGGGCTGGAACTGCTCTCCGGCCTGTTTCCCCTCCGGCGCAGCGCGCGGCTGATCGGGATCGCGCTCTCGAGCTTCGAGCAGGGGGAGAAGGAAGAGCCGCTGCAGCTCGGGCTCGGGCTCTGATCCGCCTCGGCCGGCGTTGCCCGCCACCTCACGAACCAAAAGGTCCCGTCCCAATGTCGAAATCGATCTCCCTGGCCCTGGCGACCGCCCTGCTGCTCGGCGTCCCGGTGGGTGCCGCCCGCGCCGACAGCACCGCGTCCTTCAGGGCCGCCAACGCGATCCTGCTGCGGGGCTACAGCGCGAGCCCGCCGCAGCTCTACGTGTCCTCGGGCGGCCCGGGCGCCGGCTTCCTCACCGATGGGACCGCCGTGCCGCAGCGCCCGAAGGCGCCGACCCGCGCCCGCTGACGCCCATGGCCCGGGCCATGGGCGTCAGCGGGCTTCTCGGATCAGGCTTCTCGGATCAGGCGTCTGGAATTAGGCGTTCTTGCGCGGGCGGTGGTTCGGGTCGATGCCGCCGTCGGGTTTGGTCTCGTTCTCGACGTCGCCCTCGAAGGTGGAATCCGCCTCCAGATCTTCAGGGTCGGCGCCGGTCATGCCCTTCGAGGTGCCGATCCCGGGATTGCCCTTGAGGTCGGCGTCCGTGGGCGTATCGGTCTTCGGGTGCTTGCCTGACATGCTGGCTCCTGTTGGCTGGTGCCAGTCCAACGCGTCGAGACGGGGGCGGTCGCGCGGTCGCCGTGCGGCGGTTCGCCTCTCGATCCCCCGCCGATCCCCCACGCGCCGACAGCCAGCCGCCGGGATGGCGCGCTACGCGATCTCGGCCGACCCGATCCGGCGCACGCCGGCCGCCTCCATCCGGGCCCAGGCCCGAGCGAGCGAGCCGTCCACGTCGATCCCGCGCACGGCATCCTCCACCACCTGGACCTCGAAGCCCGCGTCGCGGGCATCCAGCGCGCTCCAGAGCACGCAGAAATCGGTCGCGAGGCCACACAGGACGACGCGGGTGATGCCGCGTTCCGCCAGCGCGCCGGCGAGCCCAGTGCGGGTGATGCGGTCGGCCTCCAGGAACGCCGAATAGCTGTCGACCCGGGGGTCCAGGCCCTTGCGGACCACCAGGCTCGCCCGGTCGGTGGCCAGCCCCGGCGCGAAGCCCGCGCCCAGGCTGCCCTGGACGCAGTGCCGAGGCCACAGCACCTGCGGGCCGTAGGGCAGCGCCACGGTCTCGAACGGGGCCCGCCCGGGATGGGTGTCGGCGAAGGAGACGTGGTCGGCCGGATGCCAGTCCTGCATCAGCACCACGTGGCGGAAGCGGTGCTGGAGCGCGTTGATCGGCGCGACCACCGCGTCGCCGTCCCGGACGGGGAGGGCCCCGCCCGGCAGGAAGTCGACCTGCACGTCGATGACGAGGAGCAGGTCGGCGGCGCCGGGTGTCACGGCAGCATCACGATCGAGCCGGTGGTCTCGCGTCCGGCGAGGTCCCGGTGCACGGTCTGCGCCTCGGCGAGCGGGTAGGTCGCGTTGACGGCGATCTTCACGGCGCCGTCGCCGACCACCTTGAACAGGCGGGCGGCCGCCTCCTCCAGGGTGGTGCGGTTCGACGAGAACGTCGCCAGGGTCGGCCGCGTCACGTAGAGCGAGCCGCGCGGGGCGAGCAGGCCGAGGTCGAGGCCGGTGATCGGCCCGGAGGCCGAGCCGAAGCTCGCCAGCAGGCCCATCGGCGCGAGGCTGTCGAGCGAGCCCATCAGGGTCGCCTGCCCGACGCCGTCATAGACCACCGGCACGCCCTTGCCGCCGGTGATCTCGCGCACCCGCTTGGCGACATCCTCCTCGCGGTACAGGATGACGTGGTCACAGCCGTTCTGCTTGGCCAGTTCGGCCTTCTCGGGGCTGCCGGCGGTGCCGATCACGGTGGCGCCGAGGTGCTTGGCCCATTGGCAGGCGATCAGGCCGACGCCGCCGGCGGCCGCGTGCCACAAGATCGTGTCGCCGGGCTTCACCGCGTAGGTCCGGTGCAGCAGGTACTCGGCGGTCAGGCCCTTCAGCATCATGGCGGCGGCGGTCTTCTCGTCGACGCCGTCGGGGATCGGAACAGCCGCCGCGGCCGGGATCACCGCCTCCTCGGCGTAGCAGCCGTCCGGCACCGAGCCGTAGGCCACCCGGTCACCGGTCTTGATGTTGGAGACCCCCTCGCCCACCGCCGTGACGGTGCCGGCGCCCTCCTTGCCGGGGGTGTAGGGCAGGTGCGGCGACTTGTAGGCGCCGGTGCGGAAGTAGATGTCGATGAAGTTGACGCCGATGGCGGCTTGGCGGACCCGGATCTGCCCGGGGCCCGGCTCGGCCAGGGGCACATCCTCGAACTTCATCACCTCGGGGCCGCCGTACTCGTAGACCCGGATCGCCTTCGGCATCATCGTACTCCGCTCAAGTCCCGTTGCGCCGGGACGTCGCGGACTCGAGATAACGGAGGCCCCGCCGGAGGCAATTGCTTTTTGCCGTTCGCCCTGCGGTTGCGGCCCGATCTGAAACCCGGAATCCCAATCCTGGATCCGGCCCCCCGCGCAGCCTATCTTGATGCTGACCACCCTCTGACCGGAAGTCCCGAACAATGTCCGGCACCACCCGCACCAGCGCCGACCTCGACCCGCGCCGCCGCCGCCTGCTGTTCCAGTCCTGGCACCGGGGCATCCGCGAGATGGACCTAATCATGGGCCGCTTCGCCGACGCGGAGATCGGCACCCTGTCGGAGTCGGAACTCACCGAATTCGAGGCGCTGATCGAGGTGCCGGACCGCGACCTGTTCAAGTGGCTCACCGGCGAGGCCGAGACGCCGTCGAACTACGACACCGCGGTCTGGCGCCGCGTGCGGGCGTTCCACCGGCACGACGCACCGATCCATTCCTGACCCGAGAGCGCGCGATGGACGAGCCCAAGCCCCCCTACGATCACCCCGCCCGGTCGATCGCGACCGAACTCGTGGTGCGCATCATGTTGGAGATGATGGAGCGCGACGACCCGGCGCTGCGCGCGGAGATCCTGCGGCAGGCGACCAGCCGGGCCGCCGCGATGACCCAGACCATGCCCAACGCCGACTTCTTCCGCGGCCGGGTCGAGGCGGCGCTCGCGGAGCTCGTGGGGCCCGACGCGTAGGGGTGGGGCTCAGCGCCCCGTCCCGGCCGCGCGCAGGGGTGGCGGCCGATCCGGGCTTCCACCTCCGAGCAGGCCATGGCGCGACGCGTGATGTGCCAAGCTCCTGCACGGACAGCGTTTCCGGGTTCCGGGCTCGCCTGCGGCGCCCCGGAATGACGGCGCTTCGAACCGGTATCGCCCGCTTCCAGGAGGCCCCGTCGCGGCCGGGGTGATCCGGGTCGGCCCTACGCACATGCGCGATCTCTATCGTCCGGCGGGGCCGCGCGCTGGGCGCGGTCGCTCACGGCAACCACCGGCCGTGATGCGCCATCGGGCCGGCGCTGAACCGGCGTTCCATCCGCCCGGTGCGTGAACAGGATCGCGTCGGCATGCGCCATGGCGGGCGCGCCCCCTCCGATCGACCAGCGCGTCGAAAGTGCCGCGCCCCCGGCAAGAGGGCGCGTCCCCGAAACGCAACCGAACACACGTTCCCTGCTGGAGCGTCGCCGCCATATAGGGCACCGTCAGCCGCCCGAACGCCGGCCGTCGGGATGCTTTATCACGACGGCTCAATGGGCTAACGCCGGCCCGCGTCAGCCCTCCCAGTACCCGGCGGGATTCCCCGCGAAAGACCCGATGGCCAAGCCCCAGCCGAAATCCTCCCCGAAGCCCCCTGCCCCGGCCGCCAAGCCGGCTGCCAAGCCGCAGGCCGCGCGCTTCGCCCTGCCGAAGTCCTCGGCGCTCGCGCAGGTGCTGGACGCGCTCAAGCGCGGCGACAGCCCGGTCCTGGCGAACGCCCCGGAGGGGTTCGACGCGCTCGCGGTGGCCGACCTCGCCCGGGCGCTGGCGCCCACCGTCGACGCCCCCGCGGTGCTGGTCCACGTGGCGCGCGACTCCGGGCGCTCGGCGGCGTTCCAGTCGGCGCTCGGCTTCGTCGCGCCCGAGATGGACGTGATGAACCTGCCGGCCTGGGACTGCCAGCCCTACGACCGGGTCTCGCCGACCACGGCCACCGCCGCCGCCCGGATGACCGCGCTGGCCCGCCTGGCCCGGACCCGCTCGGCCGAGGACCGCCCGCGCATCCTCTGCACCACGGTCAACGCGCTGGTGCAGCGGGTGCCGCCCCGGGGCCACATCGCCAAGGAGGCGTTCTCGGCCGCGATCGGCAACGTCGTGGCGATGGACGACGTGGTCGCCTGGGTCGAGGCCAACGGGTTCCTGCGCACCGGGACGGTGCGGGACACGGGCGAGTACGCGGTGCGCGGCGGCATCCTCGACCTGTCGCCGCCGGGCCTGCCGGTGCCGATCCGCCTCGACTTCTTCGGCGACACGCTGGAATCGATCCGCGCCTTCGATCCCGAGACCCAGCGCACCACCGGCCAGCTGCGCTCGCTCGACCTGATGCCGATGAGCGAGGTCCAGCTCACCACCGAGACGATCCGGCGCTTCCGCCAGGGCTACATCCAGAGCTTCGGCGCGGCGACCCGCGACGACCGGCTCTACGAGACCGTGAGCGAGGGCCGCCGCTATGCCGGCCTCGAGCACTGGATGCCGCTGTTCTACGACGGGCTCGACACGCTGTTCGACTATCTCGGCGGCGTGCCGCTGGTGTTCGACCCGCAGGTCGAGGACGCCGCCGCCGAGCGGATCAGCCTCGTGCAGGATTACTACCAAGCCCGCGAGGGCGCGATGAAGACGCCCCAGTCCGGCGTCGCCCCCTATAAGCCGCTGCCGCCGCGCGCCCTCTACCTGACCCCGAACGAGTTCAAGGAGCGGATCGCGACCGCGACCGTGGCCCGGCTGACCCCGTTCGCGCAGCCGGATTCCCCCGAGCGCGCGGTGATCGATTGCGGCGCCAAGGCCGGACGCACCTTCGCCCCGGAGCGCGCGAACGAGAGCGCCAGCGTGTTCGACGCGGCGGTGGCCCATATCCGCGACCTCCAGGGATCCGGTCATCACGTGATCCTGGGATCCTGGTCCGACGGCTCCCGCGACCGGCTCTGCGGCGTGCTCACCGACCACGGCCTGAGGAAGCCCGTGGCGATCACCCGCCTGTCGGACGTCTACGCGCTCAAGCGCGGCGCCGATTCCGCCGTGGCGGTCTGGGGCCTGGAGGCGGGCTTCACGGTGGGCGAGCTCGCCGTGGTCTCCGAGGGCGACATCCTGGGCGACCGGCTGGTGCGCCAGAAGCGCAAGGCCAAGCGGCCCCAGGACGTGATCCTGGAGGTGCAGGCGCTGCAGCCCGGCGACCTCGTGGTCCATGCCGACCACGGCATCGGCCGGTTCTCCGGCCTGAAGACGATCCACGCCGCCGGCGCGCCGCACGATTGCCTGGAGCTGAGCTACACCGGCGGCCTGCTGCTGCTGCCGGTGGAGAATATCGAACTCCTGACCCGCTACGGCTCGGAGGATTCGGAGGTCGCCCTCGACCGGCTCGGCGGCGGGGCCTGGCAGGCCCGCAAGGCCAAGATGAAGCGCCGCATCCTCGAGATGGCGGGCGAGCTGATCAAGGTCGCGGCCCAGCGCTTCGTCCGAAAGGCCCCGGTCCTCAAGGCGCCGGAGGGGCTCTACGGCGAGTTCGCCGCCCGCTTCCCGTTCGAGGAGACCGAGGACCAGGCCAACGCCATCGACGCGGTGCTGGACGACCTCAATGCCGGGCGGCCGATGGACCGGCTGGTCTGCGGCGATGTCGGCTTCGGCAAGACCGAGGTGGCGTTGCGCGGCGCCTTCGCGGCGGCGATCGCCGGCAAGCAGGTGGCGGTGATCGTGCCGACCACCCTGCTCGCCCGCCAGCACTTCCGGACCTTCACCGAGCGCTTCAAGGGCCTGCCGATCCAGATCGCCCAGCTGTCCCGGTTCGTCTCGGCCGGGGACATGAAGCAGACCCGGGCCGGCCTGATCGCCGGCACGGTGGACATCGTGGTCGGCACCCACGCGCTGCTGGCGAAGACCATCGCGTTCAAGGATCTCGGCCTGATCATCGTCGACGAGGAGCAGCATTTCGGCGTCGCCCACAAGGAGCGGTTGAAGGCGCTCCAGGCGGATGTCCACGTGCTGACGCTCTCGGCGACCCCGATCCCGCGCACGCTCCAGCTCGCCATGACCGGCGTGCGCGAGCTGTCGATCATCGCGACGCCCCCGGTGGACCGGCTGGTGGTGCGCACCTTCGTGACCCCGTTCGACCCGCTGACGATCCGGGAGGCGCTGCTGCGCGAGCGCTACCGCGGCGGCCAGTCGTTCTATGTCGTGCCCAGAATCGAAGATCTGGCGGACGTGAAGAAATTCCTCGACGCCGAGATGCCGGAGATCAAGTTCGCGATCGCCCACGGCCAGATGGCGGCGGGCCAGCTCGAGGACGTGATGACCGCGTTCTACGAGGGCAAGTTCGACGTGCTGCTCTCGACCACCATCGTCGAATCCGGCCTCGACATCCCCACCGCCAACACGCTGATCGTCCACCGGGCCGACATGTTCGGCCTGGCCCAGCTCTACCAGCTGCGCGGCCGCGTCGGCCGCTCGAAGGCCCGGGCCTACGCGCTGTTCACCACCCCGGCCAACCGCCAGCTCACGACCCAGGCCGAGCAGCGGCTCAAGGTGCTGCAGACCCTCGACACGCTGGGCGCCGGCTTCCAGCTGGCCAGCCACGACCTCGACATCCGCGGCGCCGGCAACCTCCTAGGCGACGCCCAGTCCGGCCACATCAAGGAGGTCGGCTACGAACTCTACCAGCAGATGCTGGAGGACGCGGTCACGGCGCTCAAGGCCGGCATCGAGGACGTGCCCGAGGAGGCGTGGTCGCCGACCATCGCGCTCGGCGCCCCGGTGACCATCCCGGAGACCTATGTCGAGGATCTCGGGGCGCGGCTGTCCCTCTACCGCCGGCTCGCCACCCTCCAGGACGATGCCGAGATGGAGAGCTTCGGGGCCGAGATGATCGACCGGTTCGGGCCTCTGCCGCCGGAGGTGGAGCAGCTCCTCAAGATCGGCACGATCAAGATCCTGTGCCTCAAGGCCAACGTCGAGAAGGTCGAGGCCGGCCCGAAGGGCGTGGTCGTCCACTTCCGGGACAAATCCTACGCCAACCCGCAGGGGCTGGTGGCGTTCGTGGCCGAGCAGGCCTCCTTCGCCAAGGTGCGGCCCGACATGAGCGTCGTGTTCGTGCGCGAGCTGACCACGATCCCGGCCCGGCTCAAGACCGCCACGGAGGTGCTGCGCAGCCTGGTGAAGATCGCCGAGCGGGTGAAGAAGGCGGCGTGAGGGGCGGGGTGGGGACAAGGGCTCCGCCAACGATCCCCCTCACCGTGAGGTGAGCGTGCAGCGGGTCTCGAACGAGGCCGCCAGCCGGCCCCGCGCTCCCGGGGCCCCTCCTTCGAGGGCTCCGGGCGCTTCAGGCTGAGGTGGCGGGTGGGACCGTCGCGTGTTGCGCCTCCCGCCCATCTCTGCTCTCACCGTCGCGAACCCCAGGAGACGCGTGGATGGCAAACCCGGCGCAGGCCACCGGTGCGTCCGGCCCGGCCAAGTCCGAAACGAACGCCTTCCTGACGCCCCTGTTCACCGACCGGCGGGTCGTGGCGGTGCTGGGGCTGGGCTTCGCGCAGGGCATCCCGTTCCTGCTCGTCTACGCGACGCAGTCGGCGTGGCTCGTCCAGGCCAAGGTGCCGCTGGCGACGATCGGCCTGATGAGCGAGCTGACCATCGCGTACAAGCTCAAGTTCCTCTGGGCGCCGTTCCTCGACCGTCACGATGCGCCCCTGCTCGGGCGCTGGCTCGGGCGGCGGCGGGGCTGGATCGTCGCCACGCAGATCCTGGTGGCGCTGGCGCTCGCCGGGGTGGCGTTCGGCGATCCGGCGCATTGGCTCGGCTGGACGGTGGCGTTCTCCCTGGCGCTCGGGGTGGCGGGCGCGACCCAGGACGTGGTGATCGACGGCTGGCGCATCACCGCGGCGCCGCCCGAGCGGCAGGCGCTGATGTCGTCCTGGTCGGAGATCGGCTACCGGGTCGGCAACCTCGCGGCCGGCGCCGGCGCCCTCTACCTGTCCGACGCCTACGGCTGGCGCACCGCCTACCTGTGCATGGCGGTGCTGCTCGCCCCCGGCACGATCGCGGCGCTGCTGGCCCCCGAGCCCCCCGCCGCGCCGCTGCCGCCCGGCGGCTTCGTCGAGACCGTCTGGGCGCCGATCCGCGACCTGCTGGCCCGCCTCGGGCCCCTGGCGGTGCCGGTGCTGGCGCTGGTGGCGGGCTTCCGGATGCCCGGCTACGTGTCGAGCACCATGGCGATCCCGCTGTTCAAGACGCTGGGCTACACCAACACCGACATCGCCACGGTGACCAAGCTGTTCGGCTTCTGGATCGCGCTGGGCGGCACCTTCCTGGCGAGCGCGATCATCCCGCGGATCGGCATGATGGCGAGCCTGCTGATCGGCACCGTGGTCGCCTCCGCGTCGCATCTCGCGCTGGCCTACCTCGCCTGGCACGGCGGCCATGGCGGGGCGGCGTTCTGGACCTTCGCGGTGACGGTCGGGATCGACGGCTTCGCCTACGCCTTCGCGTCGATCGTGCTGATCACCTACATGTCCCGGCTCGCGGCCACCGAGCACGCGGCCAGCCAGTACGCCCTGTTGACCTCGCTCTGCGCCCTGCCGGGCAGCCTGCTCGCCGGGCTGTCGGGATTCGTCATCGAGCAGACCGGCTTCACGTGGTTCTTCATCGGCACCTCGCTGATCGGCGTGCCGGTGGCGCTGCTGTGCCTCCTGGTGGCGCGCCGCCACGGGCCCATGGAGGCGCCGGCCGGGTGACGGCCCGCGGACGCGTGCGCGATCTCCACAGTCTTCGCGCGCCGGCGATCGGTTTTCGGGGCGCGTGTCCGGTGTTCCGCACGCCGTCCGAGCGTGTTCCAGGGCGGTGCGTCCGACGCCGCCGGCTCTTTAGCCAAGATTAACCACGCCGAGGCCTAATGGGCTGGACGGTTGATGTCCTCCCCAGACGGGCAGCCCAGGCCACGTGCGCGGAAAAAGCCTCCGCGGGCGAACGGCGACGGCTGCCATACGGGGAAGCGCGTACGCGAGTTCCCGCATGGCCCAGGTTGCGTATTCCCGACCCGCGTACCGCGACGCGGCCCCTCTCCTGGCCTCCGTGCCGGCGCCCTACCCGCGCCTCGTCTATGAGGCGGCCTACGCGCCCCCGGGCCGGGCCCCCTACCCGAGCGCCATGCGGCGCGCCCGCCGCCGCGCCCGGCTGACGGCGCTGATCTCGCTGGCCGCCCTGTCCATGGCCGGCTGGACCGTGCTGACCCTGCCGCACGGCCTGCCGACCACTTGGTCGACCGCTTGGCCAACCACCCGGAGCGAGACCACCCCGGCCACCGAGGCACAGCCCGCCCCCGCATCCCGGCCCGCGCCGCGGCCGAGCATCGCCTGGATGCTCGATCCCAGCCCGGCGCTCGGCTCCGGCGCCGCCACCGCTTTCGGGGCGCCGCCCCCGGCCGCGTCCTTCCAGGTCGCGGTGGCCGAGCCGTCCCCGGCGGTCCGGGAGATCGCCCAGAAGGTCGCCCGCAAGTTGGTCCAGGCCCGGATGGCATCGGCAGAGCCGGCCCCGATTCCCGTCGTTCAGGCCCCGATCACGCAGGCCGCCGCCGCGCCGTCCAGGGCGCCGGTCCGGATCGCCGCCGCCGAGCCGACGCCCGCCGCCCGCGTGCCCAATCTCGTCCCCTTGCCGGTCGCCCGGCCGTCCGAATTGCGGCGCCCGGCCGCGGTGGCGCCGGCGCCCCGGGTGGCGGCCCGCGCCCTGC
The DNA here is from genome assembly GCF_979253755.1 of Methylobacterium sp. AC315. Taxonomy (NCBI): domain Bacteria; kingdom Pseudomonadati; phylum Pseudomonadota; class Alphaproteobacteria; order Hyphomicrobiales; family Methylobacteriaceae; genus Methylobacterium; species Methylobacterium sp. AC315. The sequence goes on along the minus strand of NZ_CEEDEA010000025.1, from coordinate 34,030 downwards.
CCCGCACCCGCGACGTGTTCCGCGCCGCCATGGCGGAGGAGCCGTCCTTCCTCGAGACGCTGTTCGGCGTCGGCGCCGCCGCACCCCGCGCGGAGTCGCGTCAGGCGCTCGCCTATGCCAGCCCGGACGCCCTGCCGCAGGAGGCGCCGCGCACCCGGATCAGCGCCGCCCCGGACTCGGTCGCCGGCACCGCCGTCTACGACATCACCGCCCGCACCGTGACCCTCCCCTCCGGCGATGTGCTGGAGGCCCATTCCGGCCTCGGCGAGGCCATGGACGACCCGCGCTACGTCCACCTGCGCATGCGCGGCTCGACGCCCCCCGGCACCTACGACCTGACCGAGCGCGAGCGCCTGTTCCACGGGGTCCGGGCGATCCGCCTCAACCCGATCGGCGGCAGCGCCGCGATCCACGGCCGCGACGGCCTGCTCGCCCACACCTACATGCTGCGCCAGCCCGGCGCCTCGAACGGCTGCGTCTCGTTCCGCGACTACAACCGCTTCCTGCAGGCGTTCCTGCGGGGCGAGGTCCGCCGCCTCGTGGTGGTGGCCGGCAAGAGCGGCGATTTCTTCGGCAGCCGGGTCGGCATGGCCGACCGCCCGGGCCGGCGGGGCTGACGCGCGCACGTCGTAGCGGGGATCGCGGGCCGGTCTCCCGATCGCACCACGGCCGGGAACGGCTCCGGGCGGCTGCCCCGAAAGTCGGAGGGGGCTTGACGGCCAGCGCCTTTACGCGCCGCCCCAAGCCTGCCTTAACGGGCCAGACGCCAAGCCCGTTACAAGAGGCCCATCATGAAACTGCCCCGCCGCTTCTTCCAGCCCCTCGCCACAGGCGCGCCGGCCCCGTTCCGCGAGCTGCCGGTGCGGCTGGAGCGGATGATCCACTTCGTCCCGCCCCACAACGACAAGGTCCGCGCCCGGGTGCCCGAGCTCGCCGGCACCGTCGACGTGGTGCTGGGCAACCTGGAGGACGCGGTCCCGGCCGACCAGAAGGAGGCCGCCCGCAAGGGCTTCGTCGCCATGGCGCAGGCGACCGACTTCGCCGCCACCGGCACCGGCCTCTGGACCCGGATCAACGCCCTCAACTCGCCCTGGATCTTGGACGACCTGTTCACCATCGTCGCCGAGGTGGGATCCAAGCTCGACGTCGTGATGGTGCCCAAGGTCGAGGGGCCGTGGGACATCCACTACGTCGACCAGCTGCTCGCCCAGCTCGAGGCCCGGCACGGGGTGACCAAGCCGATCCTGATCCACGCGATCCTGGAGACCGCCGAGGGCGTGGCCAACGTCGACGCCATCGCGTCCGCCTCGCCGCGGATGCACGGTATGAGCCTCGGCCCGGCCGATCTGGCGGCGTCGCGCGGCATGAAGACCACCCGGGTCGGCGGCGGCCACCCGGATTACCGGGTGCTCAGCGATCCCGCGGGCGACGCGCCCCGGGCCACCGCCCAGCAGGACCTGTGGCACTACACCATCGCCAAGATGGTCGATGCCTGCATGGCCAACGGCATCAAGGCGTTCTACGGCCCGTTCGGCGACTTCTCCGACGGCGATGCCTGCGAGGCGCAGTTCCGCAACGCCTTCCTGATGGGCTGCGCCGGCGCCTGGACGCTGCACCCGAGCCAGGTGACGATCGCCAAGCGGGTCTTCGCCCCCGACCCCGCCGAGGTGGCGTTCGCGGCCCGCATCGTCGCGGCCATGCCCGACGGCACCGGCGCCGTGATGCTCGACGGCAAGATGCAGGACGACGCCACCTGGAAGCAGGCCAAGGTCATCGTGGACCTGGCCAAGCTGGTCGCCGCGAAGGATCCGGAGCTGGCGGCGGTGTATCAGCTGGGGTAGCCCCCTCACTCCCCGAACCGCGCCCGATAATCCTGCGGCGTCGCCGCCACGTGCCGCAGGAAGCTGCGCCGCAGGGTCTCCTCGAGCCGAAGCCGCAGGTCCGGGCGATGCGCTTCACCGGTTGCGCGGTCTCGGCGAGCGCCCGCCGGGCCGCCTCGATCCGCAGGCGCTCCACGGCCCTGGCCGGGGTGAGGCCGGTCGCCTCCCGGTAGTGCCGGCTCAGGCTGCGTTCGCTCATCCCGGCGGCCTCCGCCAGGGCCGGGAGCGACAGGTCTCCCGACAGGTTTTGGGCGATGAAGGCGTGCAGGGCGGCGAAGCGGTCCTCCCCGGCCTGCAGGGCCAAGGCCGCGCTGAACTGCGCCTGCCCGCCGGGGCGCTTCAGGAACATCACGAGGTGGCGCGCCACCGCCAGAGCGAGGTCGCGGCCGAGATCGGCCTCGACCAGGGCCAGCGCCAGGTCGATCCCCGCGGTGACGCCCGCGGAGGTCCAGACCGGGCCGTCCTGCACGAAGATCGGGTCGGGCTCGACCCGGGCCAGCGGGTAGCGCCGGGCCAGGGCACCGCAATGCTTCCAGTGGGTCACCGCCCGCCGCCCGTCGAGGAATCCCGTGGCCCCGAGCAGGAACGCGCCCGTGCAGACCGAGGCGACCCGGCGCGCCCGCCCGGCCCGGTCCCGCGCCCAGGCCACCAGCGCCGGGTCGGCGCAGGCCGCCGTGACGCCGGGCCCGCCCGCGACGATCAGGGTGTCCACCGGCGCGCCGCGCTCCGGCAGCGGCTCGGCCACCAGCCGCAGGCCGGCCGAGGCGGTGAGCGCCCCGTCGCCGGCCGCGATCACCCGCGGCGCGTAGGGCGCAAGCCCGCCGCTCAAGTCGTTCGCCGTGGCGAAGACCTGGAGCGGCCCGGCGACGTCGAGGAGCTGCACCGCCGGGAAGGCCAGCAGCTCCACGGGGCGCGGGGTATCTGGCGAGAAACGAGGGGTCTTTGGCATCTCGGCCAGACCGTGGCGCGGTAAGGTCTCCCTGTCCAGCACGGAGGCCCGCATGATTCCCCCCGAGACCCACCTGCAGATCGGTTCGCTCCTGTTCGAGGGGCTCGACCAGATCGACCTCACCGGGCCGTTCGAGGTCCTGTCGCGGATCCCCAATGCGACCTACCGGATCTACGGGCCGAGCCTGGACCCGGTGCGCGACGTGCGCGGCCTCCGGATCACCCCCGACGCCACCCTGGCGCAGGCGCCGCGCCTCGACGTGCTGCACATCCCCGGCGGCCAGGGCCAGGAGGCGCTGATGCGCGACGCCGCCGTGCTCGGCTGGATCCGCAGCCAGGCCTCGGGCACCTCCCACGTCTTCTCGGTCTGCACCGGCGCGCTGCTGCTCGGGGCGGCGGGTCTGCTGGTCGGGCGGCGGGCCACGACCTACTGGAACGCGGTCCACCTGCTGCCCTGGTTCGGCGCGGAGGCGGTGGACGCGCGGGTGGTGATCGACCCCGATGCCGACGGCCGCACCTGGCTGTTCGCGGCCGGGGTCACCGCGGGGATCGACGGCGCGCTGCAACTCGCGGCCGCGCTGCGCGGCGACGATGCCGCGCGGCTGATCCAGCTCGGCATGCAATACGCCCCGGAGCCGCCCTTCGACAGCGGCACGCCGCGCAGCGCCCCGCCGGCGATCCTGGCGCAGGCCCGGGAGGCGGCGGCCGGGATCACCGCCCGGCGCGAGGCCACCGCCCGGGCGATCGCGGCCGAGCTCGGCATTTCGGATCCCGAGATCCACGACTTGCCAAATCGCACGCCGGTCACCGGGAGATGACGCCGGCCCGGTGACACGACTCGGCATCGGTCCTATCTGTCCGCTCTGGGCGGGCAGAGTCATGACGGACGTAACACTGAGAACCGCGAAGTTCGCGATCGGCGCCGTGGTGCGTCACAGGATCTACCCGTTCCGGGGTATCGTGTTCGACGTCGACCCGGTGTTCGACAACACCGAGGAATGGTGGCTGGCGATCCCCGAGGATGTCCGGCCGCGCAAGGACCAGCCGTTCTACCACCTGCTCGCCGAGAACGCCGAGACCGAGTACGTCGCCTACGTGTCGGAGCAGAACCTCCTGCCCGACACCTCCGGCGAGGCGCTGCGCCACGCCGGCATCGCCGAGATGTTCGAGCGCGACGCCGTGGGCGGCTACCGCGTGCGCGACCGCGTCCGGAACTGATTTTTTTCGACGATCTTCGAAGGAGCCGGCCGAGTCCGTCGTTCCGCGGTCCGGGCTCCCGAAGGGCGAGCCCTTTGGGAGCCCCCGAATCCCGGCGCCGGCGATCGCGCATGAAAAAGGGGCCGGCCCTCGCGGTCCGGCCCCCGATCTCAATCCGCCGGGGCGTTACTTCGCGGCCGGAGCGGGCGCGGCGCCGGCCGCCGGCGCGGCGTTGCCCTGCTGCTCGAGCTTCTTGCGCATGTCCTCGGAGCGCTTCTCCAGCTCCGACTGCAGCTTCTTCTGCTGCTCTTCCAGGACCTTCGGGTCGATGGCCGGGCCGTCGAAGGCCTTGCCGAAGCCGGCCAGCGGCACCGCGAAGGTGACTTCGCGCTGGGTCTGGTTCTGGACCGAGACGTTGAGGGTCGTGCCCTTCTTCATCGCGGCGACGACGCCGGCATCGACGCCGCCGGCCTCGGCGAAGCAGCCGTTCGGGAAGCAGACCGCGAAGCGGCCCGGGGTCGCGGCCTGGCCGTCGACGTTGAAGCGGATGCCCGGCTGCAGCAGCAGGCCGAGCGGCAGCAGGTAGCGCACCACGCGGACTTCCTGCTTCTGCGCGGCGTTCTTCATCTCGTAGACGGCCACCGCCAGCACGGGCTGGCCCTGGTCGGACACGAAATCGCGCGTCGTGTAGCAGATGTCGGTGCCGGAGCCCTGGTCCTTGCCGCAGACCTTGGTCCAGTCGGCCTGGCTCGGCTCGGACTTCACGGTCACGATCTGGGGACCGGCCTGCGCGGCGCCGCCGGCGGGGGTGTTGGCGGCCGGAGTGTTCGGTGCGGTGGGGGCGGGCGCGGTCGGCGCGGGGGCCGCGGGCTTCTTCGCCTGGGACAGCGCCGGGGCGGCCGCGAGGCCGAGGCCCGCAAGGCCGAGGAGGGCGGCGCGTGCCAGCGTCGCGGGGCGGGTGAAGGACATCGGCTCTGACCCCTTTGAAGAAACGTGGTGTGGCTTGCGGAATGCGGAGCCGGCCTGACGGGCTGGTCCGCCGGACCGCCCGGGCACGCACCGCCGTGGCGTGCCTCCCGGGGCTCCGGATGAATCGGTCCGACCATCGGGCGAGGATGGGCGCCTCATGCGCGCATCGCCCGCCCCAGCGACCGGGCGGCCTGCCTGTCCCCTCCGAATGAGGCGAAGGCATGACACCACGGCATCGAGCGCCCTCGGAGCGCGTCGTGCCGCAGCGGCCTCCGATAGGCTCCTGCCTCCCCGGCCGCAAGCGCGACGTTGGCCGCGCCCGCGTGCACGGCCCCCACGCGCCACCGTGATCCGGACGTGTGGCGCGGCGACAGCCTCGCCCAAGGGCTGGCGACAGCCTCGCCCAAGCGAGCCGATTTCAAGTGAGCGCATCTTAGGCGCGGGTTAACCATGGCCGGCCGACCATGCGGATGGATCTGCGGTTTGAGCGGGGGTCGGATTGAGCGCGTTCGCGGTGGCGGAGAGGACGGCCGACGCCGCGCCGGACGCGTCCGCGCGGTCCGGCGGGCTGTCCGCCAGCCTGTTCGCGGCGGCTCGGTCCGGCCCGCAGCGCACGGCCCTGCGTGATTCGGGGGACCGGGCGGCGTGGTGCGGGCGCCCGCCGATCACCTGGACCTACGCGGCGGCGGCGGAGATCGTCGGCCGGCTCGCGCGCGGGATCGGCGCCTGGCGGCTGCCCGCGGGCAGCCGGGTCGGCCTGTGGTTCTCCGGCGGCGCCGAATCGGCCCTCGCCCACCTGGCCGTCGAGGCGGCCGGCCACCTGCCCTGCCCGATGCCCGCCCTCTGGGATGCCGGGCAGCTCTCGGCCGGGATCGCGTCCGCCGGCCTGGTCGCGGTGCTGACGGAGGGCCGCCGCGGTGCGCGCCGTCCGGCCGAGGACCTCGCCCAGGCGGCCATGGGCCATTTCGGCCTGCGCTACCTCGCCGCCTTCGGGCCGGGCGTCCCGGACGGCGTGATCAGCCTCGACGCGATGGCTCTGGAGCGCGGGGTCGTCGAGCCGGTCGCGAGCCGCGGCCTCGTGACCTTCGCGGCGGCCGACCCGACCCGGCCGGTCTACCGCAGCGCGGCAGCGCTCGCCGCGGCGATCGACGTCCACCTCGACGTGCTGCCGGTGACGGCGGACGAGCGGATCCTGACGCTCCTGCCGGCCCACGACCTGCGCGGACTGGTCACCGGCCTCGGCGCGGCGCTGGCGGCCGGGGCCAGCCTCGAGACCGTGATTCCCTTCGACGAGGCGGGGTTCCGGGCCGGCCTGATGCGGCCGGTGCCGACGCGCCTCGTGGTCCCGTCCCTGATCGAGGCGGCGCTCGCCGCCCTGCCCCTGCCCTGGACCGTGCGGGCCCTCCACGTGGTCCACCGGGCGCCCACGCACCTGATCCCGGGCCCCGTCGCCGAATCGGCCGGCCCGCGCCGCCTCGATTCGCTGGTGTTCGACGAAGACGTAGTCCTCACGCGACCGGGCGGCCGCGACCTCGCCGCGACACTGGCCCATCCGGAGCGGGCGCCCCTGCCCCGAGCGCTCCTCGATCTCGCATTCCTCGATCGCGGCCCGGTTTATCGGGGCCTGGTTTATCGCGGCTTGGCCTGCGCGGCGGCGCCCCTCCCCCGTGGCGGCGTTCCCGACCTGGACCCCCAGGATTGGCGGAACTCGGGCTACCGGCCGGTCTCGGCCGGCGGGACCGTGACCGGTGTCGAGACCGCCTGACCGGCGGACGGCATTCGGTTCATCCAGCGCTCAGGCACGACGGATAATCTCGCACGCGCACACAACCGGACGGATCCGATCCGCTTCTTCGCGGGTTTCGCTTCGGATTGTGGTTCTGGCTATCTTCCCAAGCCACGCTTCATGAGGTACCGCTCAAGCCTATGGGTGCGCTGCAACAAGTGCTCGTGGTCGATGACGGTGTTCGCGCCGTGGACCGGTCCCTTTCGGGCGAGCTGGCCAACCTCGGCTACGCGAGCGTCACCGCCTCGATGGAGGCGGCGGACGATGTCCTGGCCGTGATCGCCCGCCCCGCGGCGGTGCTGCTCCAGGCCCCGACCCGTCGGGACCCGGCCTACGCCCGCCGCGCCGCACGCCTGCGCGCGCAACTGCGGGACCGCGGCATCCCGGTCCTCCTGATCGGCGACGCGGCCGAGGGCCGGGCCGGCGGCCCGGTCGACCTCGCCACCCGTCTCGGCGCCTACGTGGCCGCCCAGCCCGACCTCTAAGCGATAAGTTTTCGTTCAAAGCTCCGCCGCCCTAGCGGGTGCCGCGAGGCAACCTTAGGTCGCGCGCCGTCCCGGAGTGCAGCGCAGCACTGGGTCGCTGCGCTGCGCGCCATGACGGCCTTGGACGATCTGCCCGGACGATCGTGTCCGATTCGGCCAAGGGCCCACGGCGCGTCATCGGCGGCGATTGGAAGCGCGCTCAGCGCGCGCCGCGCATCAGTTCCGGCGCGCCGAGCCGCGGCAGCACGCCCTCGCGCATCACGATCCGCCGGAGCGGACCGAGATGCGACATCGCCAGCAGTCCCAGGCCCCGCAGCGCGTCGACCGGAACGAGGTCGGTGAGCAGGCTTCGGTTCAGGAGGTCGACCGCGGCCGTGCGGGCCGCCGCGTCGAGGCGGCGGCTCCGGGCGTAGCCGTCGAGTACCGGCCGGCCGCCGGGGTCGCGGCCGTCCCGGGAGGCGGCGACCAGCAGGTCGCGCAGGGCGGCCGCGTCGCGCAGGCCGAGGTTCAGCCCCTGTGCGCCGATCGGCGGGAAGACGTGGGCTGCCTCGCCGACGAGCGCCAGCCGCTGCGCCACCGGGCTCGACACGGACAGGCCGCGCATCGGCACGAGGCCCCGGGGGCCGTCGATCCGCATCGCGCCGAGCATCGCCCGGGCCTGGCGCTCCACCGCCTGGCCGAGGGCGGCGTCGTCCAGGGCCGCGAGGCGCCGCGCGGCGCTCTCCGCGGTGACCCAGACGAGGCTCGACCGGTGGCCGCCCGGCAGCGGCACCAGGGTGAACGGGCCGGAGCGGGTGTGGAACTCGGTGGAAACGTCCCGGTGCGGGCGGTCATGCGCCAGGATCGTGGTGATGGCGCTCTGCGGATAGGTCCAGTCGCGCACGCGCACGCCGCTGGCGGCCCGGAGCGGGGAGCGCGCCCCGTCGGCACCCACCACCAGACGCGCCGCGACCGTGCCGCCATCCGCCAGGGTCAGGCGCGAGACCGCCTCGCCGGGGGCGGCGCCGGCCGCATCCGCCTCGACCAGGGTGAGATTCTCTTGGGCGCGGGCCCGGATGCGCAGGCTCTCGACCAGGCGGGCGCTCTCGACGTTCCACCCGAAGGCGTCCAGCCCGATCTCGGCGGCCTGGAAGCGCACCGGCGGCGGCCGGAACAGGCTGCCGGTGTCGTCGATGATCTGCAGGGTGCAGAGCGGGCTGGCCTGCGGCGCCACCGCCTCCCAGGCGCCCAGCGCCTCCAGGAAGCGCACCGACCCGTCCAGCAGCGCCACGGTGCGCCCGTCCGCCACGGGGGCGTGCCGGCCGACCAGGGCGGTCCGGATGCCGGCCTGGGCGCTCGCCAGCGCGGCGGCGAGCCCCGCGGCTCCCGCGCCCACCACGGCGACGTCGAAAGGTATATTCACCACTTCTGACATGCTGCCCGACGCGATCCTTTGAACCGCCTGCGCCCATGATCCGGGTCGCATCGGCGGTCTCGGCCGATTCGTCCCTATGGGACAGATCCTATCTGAGTCTTGCAGTCACCCTGCCAATCCCGGCCGGCGCCGCCACGGCGCCGCAGCCCACCGAGCGATTGGCCTGCCCGGTGAGTCTCCGTTCGCAGAACAACGTTGACGTGAGGCCGGGGGTCTACATTTCTGTGGACTTCCACGAACCTGTCGGACGTCCGATATCCGCACGAACGCGAGCGAACTCCGCAGGCTCCTCGCCGCGAAGGGATGCACGTTCGAGAACCACACGGGCGGCTCGGGCCATCTCACGGTCCGGCGTGGCGATCGGGTGTCGCAGATCCCGATGCATGGCGGCCGGAAGGAGCTCGGCACGGGGCTCGTCAACCGCATCCTTAAGCCGTTGGATCTCAAGTGACTGGCTACATCTTCGATCTCGAACCCGACGACAACGGGACGTATCTCGCCACCTGTGCGGCCTTTCCCGAGATCACCACGTATGTCGAGGATCCGGCCGCCCTTCCGATGAACGGCTTAGGTGCCCTTGAGGAAGCCCTGGCGGCGCGCATCGCGCGCGGTGTGGACATACCCGCACCGGCGCGAGTGGAGGCCGACGAGGCTCCCGACACCTGGGATGGACGCATCATCAGGGCTTGGGTCAAGCTGCCATTGCAGACCGACCTCAAGGTGATGCTGTACCGGATGCTGCGGAGCAAAGGCATCACGCGCGCCGAGCTGCAGCGCCAGCTCGGCTGGAACCGGGAGAGCGTCGACCGGCTGTTCCGGCTCGATCATCAGACCCGAACGGCACAGTTCGACGCTGCCTACTGGGCGCTCGGTTGCGAACTGAGCGTGCAGAGCGTGCCGGTGTCCTGAGCGCTGCGTCTTCGCTTCGTCCGAGCGCGCCGTTTCACCCGAGGAACGCCGACAGCTCCGAGAACAGCTCCTCGGGCCGCTCCTCCTGCAGGGTATGCCCGCAATCGAGCGCCCGGCCCGAGACGGCTGTGGCCTTCTCGCGCCAGGTCTCCAGCACGTCGTAGGTCTGGCCGACCACGCCCCGCGCCCCCCAGAGGGCGAGCAGCGGCGCCGTGATCCGCGCCTCCGAATCGGCCGCGTCGTGCTCCAGGTCGATGCCTGCCGCCGCCCGGTAATCCTCGCAGATCGCGTGGCGGCAGGCCGGGTCACTGTAGCAGCGCAGGTATTCCGAAAAGAGGTCCGGCGGGGTCGAGCCGGAGGTCTTGGACTGGCCCTCGACGTGGTGGCGCAGGAAGTATTCCGGGTCCGCGCCGATCAGGGTTTCGGGAAGCGGATGCGGCTGGATGAAGAAGAACCACCAGAAATAGCGCGTCGCGAAGGCCTTGTCGGTGCGGGCGTACATCGTCGCCGTGGGGGCGATGTCGAACAGGGCCAGGCGCTCGACCCGCTCCGGATGGTCCAGGGCCAAGCGGTGGGCGACACGGCCGCCGCGGTCGTGGCCGACCACAGCGAACCGGTCGTGGCCGAGCGCCCGCATCACCGCCACTGCGTCCGCCGCCATGGCGCGCTTGGCGTAGGCGGCGTGGCGCTCGCCGCCCGGGGGCTTGTCCGAATCGCCGTAGCCACGCAGGTCCATCGCCACGATGGTGCGGCGCTCGGCCAGGCGCGGGGCGACGTGCAGCCAGGTCGACAGCGTCTGCGGGTGGCCGTGCAGCAGCAGCACCGGCGGCCCCGAGCCGGCCGAGCGCGCGTGGATCGTCACGCCGGGTGCGGTCTCGATCCGGTGCCGGTCGAAGCCCGGCAGAAAATCCGTCGCCATGCGAGTGGGTCGCCTCCGTGTCGCGAACGCGTGTGCCGTGAGCCCAGGTGCCATGCGCCCGTGCGCCCGTGCCTTGCGCCGCACTGGCGCGCCGGCATGCACCGGATGATAAGGCGGCTCCGGCACGATGTCCGCCGAGCCACCATGACAGATGCACGCGCGCCTCAGGACGCCGCCCCCCGGGATGCGGCCGTGAACGACCCCGACGCCGCGGAGGCGCCGGAGGGCGTCCGCGCGCCGCTGCTGCGTCCGAGCATCCTCGATCCCCTGTTCGCCCCGGCCCGCGCCCTGCCGGGCGTCGGTCCCAAGATGGCGCCGCTGATCGAGAAGCTGCTCGGCACGCCTGAGCGGGAGGCCCGGATCGTGGACCTGCTGTTCCACCTGCCCCAGGGCGGCGTCCCGCGCCGGCTGATGGGCTCGGTCAGCGAGGCGCCCGTGGGCGAGCCGGTGACCGTCGGGGTCACCGTGGTGGCCCACCGTCCGGCCCAGATCGGATCGGGCAAGCGCCCGCACCGGGTGCTGGTGGAGGATTCCACCGGCGACATCTCCCTGGTGTTCTTCGGCATGCCCCGCGCCCGGGTGGAGAAGATGCTGCCGCTGGGTGCGCATCGCTACATCACCGGCCGGATCGACCTGTGGGACGGCACCCGCCAGATGGTCCACCCGTCCCGCATCGTGGACGAGGCGGGCTTGGCCGAGCTGCCCGCCGTCGAGCCGATCTACGGCGCCACGGAGGGGCTGACCTCCCGGGCGATCAACAAGCTCGCGGTGGCGGCCCTCGATCGCCTGCCGACCCTGCCCGAATGGCAGGATCCGGCCTGGCTGGAGAAGAACCGCCTGCCCGCCTTCGCGGATGCGCTCCGCGTGGAGCACCGCCCCGACGAGCCGCTGCCGAAGGCCGAGGATCCGCTCCAGCCGCCGCCGGCCACCCCCGCACGGCGGCGGCTGTCCTACGACGAATTGCTCGCCTCGCAGCTGGCGCTCGCCCTGATGCGGGCCCGCCAGCGGCGCAAGGCCGGCCGGGTCAACGCCGGCGACGGGGCGCTGAGCGGGCGCATCCGGGCCGCCCTGCCCTTCGCGCTCACCGGCGCCCAGGCCCGGGCGGTGGTGGAGATCCGCGAGGATCTCGCCGCCCCGCGCCGGATGCTGCGCCTGCTCCAGGGCGATGTCGGCTCGGGCAAGACCGCGGTGGCCCTGCTGGCCATGGCGTCGGCCGTGGAGGCCGGGCGGCAGGCCGCCCTGATGGCGCCCACGGAGATCCTGGCCCGGCAGCATTTCGACCGGCTCCAGCCGCTGGCCGGCTCCCTACGGCTGCGCCTGATGACCGGCCGCGACCGGGCCGCCGAGCGCAAGAGCACGCTCGCCGCCCTCGCGGCGGGCGAGATCGACATCCTGGTCGGCACCCACGCGCTGTTCCAGGAGGCGGTGACGTTCCGGGACCTCGGTCTCGCCGTCGTGGATGAACAGCACCGGTTCGGCGTGCACCAGCGCCTGGCGCTCGGCGCCAAGGGCGAGGCGGTGGACTTCCTGGTCATGACCGCGACGCCGATCCCGCGCACGCTGGCGCTGACCTTCTTCGGTGACATGGACGTCTCGGTCCTCGACGAGAAGCCCGCCGGCCGCCAGCCGATCCGCACCATCACCCTGCCGACCGAGCGGATCGACGAGGTCGTGGCGGGGCTCGCCCGGGCGATCGCCACGGGGGAGCGGGTCTACTGGATCTGCCCGCTCGTGGAGGAATCCGAGTTCATCGACCTCGCCGCCGCGGCCGAGCGCTTCGACGACCTGAAACAGCATTTCGGCGACGCGGTCGGGCTGATCCACGGCAAGATGCCTGGGCCCGAGAAGGACGCCGGCATGGCCCGGTTCGCCGCTGGGGACACCAAGGTCCTGGTCTCGACCACGGTGGTGGAGGTCGGGGTCGACGTGCCCGAGGCGACCATCATGGTGATCGAGCATGCCGAACGGTTCGGCCTGGCACAGCTGCACCAGCTCCGGGGCCGGGTCGGGCGCGGCTCCAAGGCGTCGTCCTGCCTGCTGCTCTACCGCGGGCCGCTTGGGCAGGTGGCGCGGGCCCGGCTCGAGATGATGCGCGACAGCGAGGACGGCTTCCGCATCGCCGAGGCCGACCTGAAGCTGCGCGGCGAAGGCGAGGTGCTCGGCACCCGCCAGTCGGGCCTCGCCGCGTTCCGGCTGGCCCGGCTCGAGAGCGACGGCGACCTGCTCGTGGCTGCCCGGGACGACGCCCGGATGATCGTCGAGCGCGATCCCGGCCTGAGGAGCCCGCGCGGCCAGGCGCTGCGGGTGCTGCTCTACCTGTTCGAGCGCGATGCCGCGATCCGATTGATCGGGGCCGGCTGAACGGCCCGGGTGGGACGTGGCTTTCCTGAACGGCGCGTTCAGGAAAGCCCGCCGTTCAGGAAAACGCCACCTTGGCCCTGCACGCCCGGGAACAAACCGCACGAAACCGCCTGCTGATGCACGCGGAGCACGTAATGCGGAGAAAATCTCTGTTTCAGAAGGACTTGTGCTGAGCTGCGGGCGGGCCGGGGCCGGCCTCACGGCGGCGGGAGATCGCGTAGACATGCGCCTTGACCTTGCATCAGCCACAATCGTCCCTTAACTGTAGATGAACGAATGGCCCGGTAAGCCGGGACATCACGGACGAATCTGGAGGACGGACATGTCGAACGGACTGTTCCAAAACCTGCCGGGCTCCCACGAGATGGCCGGTATCCAAGCCTTGCCGACCGAGCCCTGGTTGTTGCCGATCTCGGACGGTGCCGTCGCAGCGGTGACGAAGACGTCGGAGGATCTGCAGGCTGCCGTGCGGCGGGCCGCGCGTCCGTTCTGGCTCGCTGCCAACGGGATCTGCATCGCGCTGGGCTTGGCCCTGACCATGCAGTGCGCCACCGGTTGGGCCCCGACTCCGACCCGCAGCGCCGTCACGGTCGCTCAGGCCACGCCGCCGACCATCGCGCCGCAGACGGCTTCGCTGCAGCGCTGAGTCACACGATCTCAGAATGAGCGACGGATTTCAGGGCCGGCCCGCGCGTGCGGGGCGGCCCTTTCGGTTGGGCCTCACGCGTCCTGCGGCTCCCGGTGGGCCGCCGGGTCGCCTGCCTGCTGCGCCGTCCGCAGGGACGCCGCCATGGCATGAAGCCGTCCCTGCGGGTCCTCCGGCTGGATCACGCCCGCCGACATCACCAGCTTGGCCGCGTCGTCGACACTGATATGCAGTTCCACCACCGCTGAGCGCGGCAGGTAGAAGAAGAAGCCCGTGGTCGGGTTGGGCGCGCAGGGCAGGAACACCCCGACCATCTCGTCGGCGCCGGCGGCGTTCCGGGCCTGCAGCGCGCCCTCGACCTCCGGGGAGGCCGGAGCCGACAGGAACACCACCGACCACGTGCCCTTCACCGGGAACTCGACCAAGCCGACCGTGCGGAACGAGGTGCCGTTGGCCGAGAACAGGGTCTCGAAGATCTGGCGCAGGCCCTTGTACAGGCCGGAGATCACCGGGGTGCGGGCCAGCAGCACCTCGCCGAACTCGATCACCGAGCGACCGACTAGGTTCGCCGTGAGGAAGCCCAGCAGCGTCACCGCCAGGAACGCGATGACAAGGCCGAGGCCGGGGATCGAGAACGGCAGGTAATGGTCCGGCAGGTAGTTCGCCGGCACCAGCGGCTTCACGAAGGAATCGATCAGCGCGATGAACCACCACGTGATGTAGGCGGTGATCGCCAGCGGTCCGGCCACGATGATGCCGGTGAGGAAATAGGTGCGCAGCCGCCCCCGCGCGCTGACGCGCGTCTTCGGGGTGGCGGGGCCGGGCGCGGATGCGTCGGGCTCGGGAGCCTGAATCGGCGGGGAACTCGGCGCCACGGGTGCCCTCTCGGCCGCTCGACCTGCGGCGATCCTGCCTGGGGGCGATCGGTCCCCCGAAGGCACAGGTAGCGGCTGCGCTTGTCCGCCTCAAGGGCGATAGCCGCGTGCGGCCTCGCCGCCTGACCGTCCGGTGGCCGAGCCATGACCGAAATTTCACGCAACGGCCGCCCCCGGCAGGCGGTTGTTCCGGCAGTCCCGACGGCGCGCTGAAGACGACCGACGCCGGCCGCCGACGCCCACCGGGCCAGACCGGAATCCTGACATGACCAGACTGAAGACGCTGGCGGCTGCCCTGGCCGCATCGACCTTGCTCGCCGGCGCGGCCGCGGCCGCCGACCAAGCTGCGCAGCCGGACCGCACGGCACCGCACGTGACCGGCGCGCTGCAGAAGCAGGCCGCCGCGGAGGCCGGCAAGCTGTCGACCGACGGCATCGACGCCTATCGCGACGTCCACCTGGCGCGGCTCGCGATCTACGAGGCGAAGCCCGAGCAAGCGCGGATGTTCGTCAGCCACGCCCAATCCGCACTGGAGAAGTCCAAGACCGATTCCACCGCCTTCACGAAGGCCGAAGCCGACCTCAAGCCGCCGTCCGGCATGCGCACGGCGGCCACGATGGCAGGGGGTGCCCCGGCGGGCGACGCCGCGATGGGGCAAGCGGGCGCCAAGGACACGCCGCCGGCGAAGGCCGGGACCGCGCGCGCGACCGAATCGGTCACGTGGTTGCCGGTCGACGCGCAACTAGTCCTGGCCGACGACTTCGTGGCCCGCACCAAGGATCAGTCCGCCGCGATCGACGAAGCCAACCACAAGCTGCGGGCCGGAGATCGAACCGGCGCGGTCGATCGGCTCAAGCTTGCCGGCGTCGATGTCGATTTCACCATGGCGGTGGTGCCGCTGGTCAAGACCACCCAGGACGTCGATCAGGCCGCCAAGCTGATCGCCGACGGTCAGTATTACCAGGCCAACGTTGCGCTGAAGCAGGTCGAGGACGGCGTACGCTTCGATACGATCGACGTGACCACGGTGCCGAAAGCGGCTGCCGCGCCCAAGCCGGAGGCTGGACACGCCACGGCCAGCACCGCCAAGTCGGCCGCGCAGTGAGGCGGGGCGGCGGGCTACGGGTCTGCCGCTGCAACCTCGCCGCTACCGCTCGGACGGGGACGTCGGATAGCGGGTGCTGGCATCGCGTCCCGGGGGATCACCGCGCCGCGATGCCCGATCACGGCGCCTGCTAGGCGGTGCGCCTCGGCGGCGGAGGCCTCCGGGGGCAGCCCAGCAATGCGTGCCGCGAGGTAGCCAGCCGCGAAGCTGTCGCCCGCGGCCGTCGTGTCGACCACCCGGTCCACCGGGCCGGCCGGCACGTTCGTGTCAGACGTCCCGTCCAGCACCCGGGCGACCGGGACCGAGCCGTCCGCGGTCTTGAGCACGATCTCGGCACGGCCACGGTAGCGCAGCACCTCCTCTTCCCCCGCCTCGCCGAACAGCCAGTCCAGGTCCTCCACCGAGGCGAAGATCAGGTCCGCCTGCGCCAGGGCCTGGCGGAACGCCGCCCGAGCCACGTCCCGGTCCGGCCAGCCGCGGGGCCGGTAATTGGTATCGAACGCGACCCGTCCGCCCCGGGCGCGCAGGGTCGCCAGGGTCTCGGCCAGGGCGGCGCGGCCGGCCTCGCCGTAGAGCGACAGGCTGATCCCGGAGACGTAGACGAGGTCGTCGGACTCCAGGGCGGCACGCGTCTCGGCCGCGCCCGGTTCCGAGAACAGGTCCCGCGCGGCGGCGCTGTCGCGCCAGTAATGGAAGCTGCGTTCGCCCGCGTCGTCAGTGCGGATGATGTAGAGCCCCGGCATCCGGCCCGGCAGGCGGCGGACCCGCTCGAGGCCGATACCCTCGCGGCCCCAGGCTTCCACCATCGCGTCGCTCCAGGTGTCATCTCCCAGGGCGGTGACGTAATCCACCGTCACGCCGAGGCGGGCGAGGTAGAGCGCGGTGTTGAGCGTGTCGCCGCCGAAACCGCGGACCAGGCTCCCATCCGGCCGCTCCGACAACTCGACCATGCACTCCCCGACGCAGGCGACCCTCATGCGGCTTCTCCGTGTGCGGAGCCTCGACCGGGCCGGTGGACGACCGGACCCGTCCGGCTTGGCCTATCGATCGCGCGGCCGCCTCGTGGGCTCGTATCCTTTTGAAGTATAGCCCTCATCGACCCCCGCCGGTATCCGGTTTTCGCGCGTCGCGCGCAGTCTTCCAGCGCGCCGTCCTGAATTGTCCGACGTCATTGACCGTCTCGGACTTTTGAAGATCCGATTCGAACATATTGGAACGTTGAGGGCCACTGGCTCCGGCCCGGCATCAACACGAACTCGTAATAGGGTAACGAGGATGGCTACTTCGCAGAGGGTATCCTCCCGTACGACCTGACGTCGGCCGTCAGCGTCGGTATCGGCGGCCGCCACTGGCGAATGCAGACCGGTTCGGTCCGTATCAGCTCTCGTTCTCCCCCGGAAGCTCGACCGAATTCGAGACCGACCGGTGCAACGCCTCCGCTCAGATCGCCTACGAGCTGTCGGATCTGGGGCTCGGCGGATCGGACGGTCCGCCGGTTCTGGTTCACACGGACCTATCTGCGCCGGGTCGAGGTTTGGGAGCAGTGCCTTGTTCGTACGGAACGCGCGTCATATCCCGGATCTCGTCTTGCCGGATGGTTCGGCAAATCCGTGTGTGCCCTCTGGATACCATCTCTGGAAGCGCGGCGGCCGCGCATGCTTTAACAAAGTCATCAGTCGAGTCGTGAAAGGTGCGGGTCGCACGCGCGCTTTCGAAGACGACCTTCATGTCCCATCGCTCATCCGTGATAACCCGACCTGACGGCCTCGATCTGGATCGTCCGATCCGGGAGGGCGGCGCCCGGATGGCTCCCCTGTGGCAGGTGCTGGTCGGGGGCGATGCGGTCCGCCGCCATGCGCACCTGATCCTGGCCGCCGGCGTGGCCCTGGCCCTGCTAGGCGTCGCCGTGATGATCGATGCCCTCGCGGGGGCGGTCCATATCCCGGAGCGCTGGTTCGGCCTGCTCCTGCTGGTGGACGCCCTCGGTTCGCTCGGCGCCGGCCTGATCGCCGCGGGGGCGGCCCGGCGGCTGCGGATCTTCAAGGGCCTGTTCCTGGCCTTGGCGGCCATCCTGATCATGATGGCCTCGGCCTCGAGCTTCTTCCTGCTGGCGATGCTGTTCGGCACCGTCTTCCTGGTCGACGGCATGATCCGGATCGTCCTCGCCTACCTGCTGAAATTCCCCGAATGGCGGACCTCTGTGGCGCTCGGCGCGCTGGGCGTCGCCTTCGGCGTGTTCCACCTGCAGCCTTGGCCGACCTGGTACGTCGGCACCGTGGGCTACTGCATCGGGATGTTCCTGGTCATCAACGGCCTGCGGTTGGCCTTGGCGGGCCTGCGGACCCGGCGGACGGCCCCGGAGCCGGTGCTGGAGGGGGCGTCGGCCCTGAACTCCGACAGCTTGACCGTCTATGTCTGGACGCCGACCGGCCAGGCCACGACGCCGGCCACGCAGCGGCTGGTCCGGCGCTACGTCGCCTCCGTCGACGTGGCGGGGCGGTACTCCACCGGCCACGCCGCCCTCGAACTGGCGGGCGACCTCTATATCAGCCACTACCCCGCGGTGGAGATCGACCGCTCGCCGGCCAACCTCCGGTCGAGCCTGCGCGCCGGTCCCGAGAACGACGTCCCCGGCCGGTTCCTGCCGTCGCATCGCGCGGAGGTCGCGGATTGGTGCGAGGCCACCGTCGCGGTCACACTCAACGGCGTCGACGGCCTCCGGCTGCGGGCGTTCTGGGACGCCTATCGCGGCGACACGACCTACAACTTCATCAGCCGCAACTGTTCGACCACGGTCGCCCGCGCCCTGGATGTCGCCGTGGAGGGCGCGTTCAGCCGCGGGGGGCATCCCTGGCGGAGCCTCGCCAACGCGCTGACGAGCCCGGAATTCTGGGCCGCGGCGCTGCTGCGCAACGGTGCCCGGTCGATGACCTGGACCCCCGGTCTGGTGCTCGATTACACGCGCGCGCTTAGCGCCCTCGTCGACCCGGCCACACCGGTGACCTCCATCGCCTGGGCCAATGTGGGCCGCCGGTTCGTCCGCAACGGGCGGTTCGGGTCCCTGACCCGGTTGTTCCACCTCGCCTGGCGCCGGCGCGCATCAGGCTCGGGTCAGACCGAGGCCTGACTGAGGGCCTTCCGGGTCCCCCTGCCCTCCGGGCCGCCGATAGGGTGGCGCGCCCGGGTCAACGGGCCGTGCGGCGGGCAGCGAGATCGCGGGCGATGGCCTGCATCACCGACAATGTGTCGACCTCATCCTGCTCGGCGCCGTGGTCGCTGAGCTTCACGATCACGGTCCCAGTCTCGCGGTCGACGTAGACGTACTGGCCGTAGACGCCGATCGCCGAGATGTCGCTGTCGTCGCCCCCGGGGGCATGCCACCACTGGGCCGAATACTGCCAGCCATCGACCGCCCGGCGGGCCGGCGTCTCGATCCGGTCGATCCAGCGAGCCGGGATGATGCGGTTCTGGCCCGCCAAGCCCTGGTCGGCCACCAGAAGCCCAAGGCGGGCGAAGTCGCGGGGCGTGGCGTTGATGCAGCAGAACGCCTTCTCGATCCCGCCGGCCCGGTCGAGATTCCAGGTCGCGTCGGCCTGGGCGCCCATCGGCTTCCAGATCCGCTCGGAGAGGAGGTTCGCCAGGGGCTTGCCCTCGACCCGCGCCAGGATCAGGCCGAGCAACTCGGTGTCGATGCTGCGGTAGCGGCCCTGGCTGCCGGGCTTGAACGCCAGATGGGCGTTGTCGCGGACGAAGGCAGTGATGTCGCGCGTCAGGTACATCCCGGCGGTGCCGGTCAGCGGATGCTGCGGGTCGTAGTTCTCCGGCACGGCGATCCCGCTCGTCATGTCGAGGAGGTCGCGCACGGTGATCTGGCCGAAGACCGCGCCGTGGCGCAGTTCGGGCAGCAGGGCCGAGACCCGGTCGGTCTCCGCGAGCTTGCCGCCCGCCACCGCGGTGGCGACCAGCAGCGACACGATCGACTTCGCCACCGACCAGGACGGGAACAGCGTCGCCGGTCCTGTGCCCGGCCGCTGCCATTCGTGGATCAGGACGCCGTCCTGCACCACCAGGAAGGCGTTGGTGTGCGTCTCCGCCAGCATCGTCGCGAGCGGAACCGTCCGGCCCTTCCAGGAGACGCGCTCCAGGATCGGGCTCGGCCGGAACGCCAGGTCGCGGGCCCGTTCGGGCGCCTGCACCACCCGGCTGGGGAACCAGGGGCCGATCGCGGACGGCTCGATGACCGCCAGGGCTGCCAGCGTGACCGGATTCGGGACGTTGATCAGTGCGGTGGCGGTCCAGGCGCAGCCCGCCGCCACGCCGCCGCCGGCCGCGGCGATCAGGCCCCAGCGCATGCCCCGCTGGCGGCCCGGACGGGGGCGGGCCGAAGCTTCCGGGATCGCGGGCGACGCAGTCATGGTGGATCGGTATCGCTCTGGATCGGCACTGTCGTGGCGCCGTCGATCGGGGCCTTGGCACGGGCGGCGACCATGATGAGGAGGCGTTAACGAAGGGCCAACCCGGTCGGACGTTGAATTCGGCGCTCAGCCGCGCGTGCCTAGTGCGGAGGATTCGAAAATCTTCATCGATTCGACGGAAAAGGGCTCCCGAACGCCGGCGGCACCTTATGGGAGGAGGCTGCCGCGCACAAACTGCAACCCACCGTCCTTACCTGATCGTCCTCCCCTGATCGTCCTTGCCGATCCGAAGAACCGATTTTCACTTGAGACTGGCTCCGCGCCTGCACAAAAGGTCTTCCGCGCGATGAACCCTTTCCTGATCCTCGGGCTCGCGATCGGCGCGGAGGTCACCGCCACCCTGGCGCTGAAGGCCGCCGACGGCCTGACCAAGCCGGGCCCCACTCTGATCGTGGCGGTCGGCTACGGCACCGCCCTATGGCTGATGTCGAGCAGCATGGACATGCTGCCGATCGGGGTGGTCTACGCGATCTGGTCCGGGGTCGGCATGATCGGCGCCGCACTCGGCGGCGCGTGGCTGTACGGCGAGGCGATCAGCCCGACCATGCTAGTGGGGATCGCGATCATCGCGGTGGGCGTGGCCATCCTGGCGTCCGGGCAGGGCCAGCACTGAGCCGGATCCCCTCCGGGCCCCGGGGTCGCGCTCAGAATCGGCCGCGCTCAGAACCGGCCTGCGATGGTGAGGCGCACGGCCGTGGGCTCGGCCGGGTGGAACACGCGGTCGGTCAGGCCCTCGGCGGGCTCCCCGGGCAGGCGCGAGACGTAGGCGTAGGTGATCTGGTCGGACTTGCTGTTGGTCAGGTTCAGCACGTCGAGGGAGACGCTGACCCCGTTCTCGAAGGCGTAGCCGACCCGGCCGTTGAACAGGGCGGTCGGGCGCGAGCGGATGGAATTGTCCTCGATCAGCGGGCGCGGCCCGAAATACCGGAACCGCAGGGAGCCGAACCAGCCGAGCGGCGCGCCGAAGGTGATGCCGGCCGACGCGATGGTGGTAGGCGCCTCCGGCACCCGGGTGCCGACTGGGTCGGAATCGGAGAACCGGGCGTTGGTGATCGTCAGATCGCCCTCCAGCGACAGGAACGGCGTCAGCGCGTAGCGGTTCGTCCACTCGACGCCGAAGCGCCGGGTCGGGCGGCTCGGCTCCGTGGTGCCGGTGTCGCCCTGGAACAGGTTTTCGGACGCGAAGTCGAGCCGGAACAAGGCGAGGCTGGTCTCCAGCCCGGCGATCGAGCGGTTGCGCAGCCCGACCTCGTAGCCGGTCGAGGGCACCAGGAACGGCGCGCGGCCGATGTTGAACAGGGGGCTTGCCGGATCGACCGTGGCAGTCACCCCGCGCACGTCGTTCGAGTGGAAGCCGCCGCCGTAATTCACGTAGAACTCGGTGTCGAACCACGGTCCGAGGGTCAGGCCGAGCTTAGGATTGACGATGCCGTCGCGGGCCCGGCCCGAATTGGCCGGCGTGTCCGAGGCGACGCGGGCATCATAGCCGTCGGCGCGGAAGCCGAGGCTGGTGCGCAGCCAGTCGGTCCAGCGCACCCGGTTGTCGAAATAGAAGGCCCCGCTCGTCTCCAGCACCCGATCGTCGAGCACGCCCGAGCGGTATTGCCGGTTCGTCGTGTTGAACAGCCCGACCCGGATGCTGTCGGTCCGGGTCTGCACGCCGACCTCGTTCTCCATCGGACGCCCGAACAACGCGCCCTGGAAGATGTGCAGCGCCTCGCCGCCGCCGATGATGCGCTGGTCGAGCTGGTGGAACTGGTCGCCCGCGACGGGGTCGTTGAGGACATAAGTGAAGTCGTTGAACAGGTTGAGCTGCGAGCGGATCACGTAGGCCGAGGCCCGGGTCACGCCTGTGTCGTCGGTGCTGCTGAAGCGGCCGGACAGCGAGAGGCGGCTCGTATCCCCGCCATCCGTGGGGTTGATCGTGCCGTATCGGCCGATCAGCCCCTGAGCGACGGCCCGCTCGGGGATCTGGTTGGTGGCGGTCCAGCGGCTGGCATAGGCCATGCCCGTGACCGAGAAGCCGTCGAGCGCCGTGCCCTGGCTGTAGCGGGCGACGGTGCTGATCTTGCGCAGGGCGTCCGGGACCACCCACGGACCGTCGTAGACCTGTGCGTCGGCCGCGACCAGGAGGTTGCCGTCCCCGATCGGGGTCGAGGCGATGGTGAGCGCGCGCTTGTAGCCGAAGCTGCCGATGGCGGTGAGCGCGAGGTTTTTCTGGACGGTGTCGAGATAGTCGATCCGCACCGAGCCGGCGGAGGCGAAATCGCCGTCGCGTACGAAGTACGGCCCCTTGTGGAACTCCACCGCGCCGACGAGTTCGGGGATCAGGAAGTTGATGTCGGCATAGCCCTGCCCGTGGGCGTGGGTGCGCATGTTGAGCGGCATGCCGTCCAGGAACAGGGCGATGTCGGTACCGTGGTCGAGGTTGAAGCCGCGCAGGAAGAACTGGTTGGCCTTCCCCTCCCCGCTATGCTGGGTGACGATCAGGCCCGGCACCGCCTCCAGCACCTCGCCGGGACGCGTCACCGGCCGGCTGTTGAGCTGGGCGCCCGTGATCACCCCCGCGCTGGCGGAAGCCACGGGCAGGAGCGGGCCGCCGATGCCGGTCACGCCGCTGACATAGCCCGCACTCGCGGCGGCACCGCCCCGCGGGGCCCCGGAAGGCTCTGCGGTGACCGAGATCTCGTCGAGCGTCGCCTCGGTGTCCTGGCTCGGCCGGGATCCGTCCCGGGCGGAGGCCGCCGGGGGCAGCAGCGCCAGGGCCGTCAGCACGGCCAGTTTCGAGGGCGTCAAGCGCGGCACAGGACGGGACACGGGACCTCGGGCGACGGCAGTGGCACGTCACCGCGAACGAGGCCGCGCCGACCGCGCTCGCGCGGGCGTCCCGGCACCCGCCAGGACACCCCGCCCAGCGCGTTTCGCGTGTGACCACGACTGACGGCAGGTCTCCTGGCTCATGGGTCGCCGCCCTCTCGTCGTCTTCCCGGGCGAGGCGGCCCAGTGACGTGGTGACGAGAAGGCTCACCGCTTACAGTTGCGGGGGCAGCCGCGGATTCGGGGAAGACCCCTCACCGCGTTCCCTTTTGATCCCCGAAGGGAACCGTCCCAGCCACCTTCGAGCCAAGGCTTGGGTCCCGTCAACGTCCCGGCACCGGTTGGCGGCGTGTGTGTCTATCGGATGACACCGGGCCCTCGGCCGGCTCTCGTTCCAGCCGAACGAGGCCGCCGACCGGGGGACTCGTCCCTCCGATCCCGGACGGCTCCGGGCGATGCTACGCTAATGGTATCGCGAAGCTTTTCCGCCCGGACCTGCGGCTCCCGCTGCGGCTCCGGTCCGTCCCGCGAGGGGCCGCGTTCCAGGGCTGTCCGTGGTCCGCCAGCGCGGGCCGACCGGCGTTCGGGGCGATCCACGCATGCCGGCCCGCCACATCCTCGCCGCGAACGTGCACACAAGCTTGGCGCGTACAACGATCGAGAGTGGCGACGCCGGGCAGGGCGATCGCCCTGCCCCGAGGCCGGAGGACGGAGCGCTGATGCATGCAGGGTAGCGAGAGGATCAAGACCGTTTCGGGGCTGGTCGCGCTGGCGCTCGCCGGCGGCCTCGGTGCGTGCAACACCGCGTCACCCCTGACCACAGGATCGATCCCCGGCCGCAAGCCGTCGATGGTGGTCACCGACGCCGAGCGCGACTGCCTCGGCCGGGCCATGTATTTCGAATCGAACCGCAGCGACGAATCCGGTCTGCTGGCCGTCGGCACCGTGGTCATGAACCGGATGGAGGCCGCGATCTTCCCGGGCGGCATCTGTGCGGTGGTCGGGCAGCCCGGGCAGTTCGCCCCCGGCGTCCTGACCAAGCCGATGCAGGACCGCGACCTCCAAAAGGTGGCGGATGCCGCCGACGCGGTGCTGGCGGGCGAGCGTCACCCGAAGGTCGGGAAGGCGATGTATTTCCACACGGCCGGCCACCACTTCCCGTACACGAACATGCACTACGTGGCCGTAGCCGGCGGCAATGCCTTCTACGAGAAGCGCAACTCCCGCGCCGCCAAGGCGGAAACGCCGGCGCCCGCCGCCCTGTCCCCGACGGTGTCGAGCTACGCGGCCGGCCCGGCTGCGCCGACGCGTTAGCGCTGCGCACAACGATCCGAACGGCCTTGCCGGATCCGGATCGCGCTTCCGGCGCGGGTCCCTCCCCTTGCCGCAAGCCTGCGCCCCGGCACCACCCGCTCGCAGCGCGTGTCCATCCCGCTGCGAGCGTGGCCGCCCGCGACCACGCGGGCCGGCGGAAGCCGCCGCAAGCCATACATCGGGACGCGGCTCCCGACAGGGACGCGGATCGACCGGCATAGAACGAGGCGGTGCTGTCGATCGCACCATCTTGACCGGTCATGGCAGATGAAGTGACATCGCGCGCGGCGGTAAATCTGTTGATTGGCTCCGTGACCCGCGGAGGCGAGATTTACATCGACGGGCGACGCCTTAGCTTGTCGGTTAGAACTACCCACGAATCACGGATCTGCCGCCGATGATTGCCCACAGGGTAGCGCTCGCTGGTGCGGTCCTCATTCTGAGCATCGCACCGGCAGCCTCTCAGTTGCGCCGCCCGATGACCTGTACGGAGGACGTCTCGGTGGGGCTCGACGCGGCCCCCGGCCCCGAGGGTGCAAAGCCTCAGCCGCACCGGGCGCGGACCTTCTCGTTGGTCTCCGGCGGCGGCTTGCTGACCGTCCTCTCCGCCGGGCGGTCCGACTATTACGAATGTCAGGTGGCGTCGCCGCGCTTGAATGAACGGACCCCGCGCAACGCGATCAAGTGCCAGAACGGCGTATATTTTCTTCTGATCGACCTGAACAAGCTGAACTTCGTCGAGGCGCAGCTCAATCCGGAGGATCGCGGCGAGATCAAGATGAGCTACGGAAGCTGCAAGATCCTCTGACTGCGCTCAATCCATCCGGATCAGGATGTAGGCCGAGACCGCGATGACCGCGATGGTCACCGCGAACAGCAGAAGCGTCCTGGCGAACGCGCCGTCGGGCGGGTCTGGTGCGTCGTTCATCATGCTCTCCCAGCCCCGGAAGGATGGTGGCGTTTGCCGTCTTGCTCAACGTATGAGCGGCCAATAGGCAGCATCCGCATAGAGTGGTCGGTAATCTGCGCTGTTGGCACTGAAGAAACCGTTCCTCGTCTGCATCTCTCGCCGCCTAGCCGGAAGGGACGTGGCATGCCTCGAGGGGATCGGCGCCGGCCACCGTGATCGAGCGTGCCCGCGGCCGCCCCCGGTCGAAGGGTGCATCACCGGTAGAACTGCGTCGCCGCCGGGGTCCATTGCCTGAATCCGGTCGCGACCATGTTGGCGACCACCCGGCAGATATACTGTTTCTGCGCCGCATTGTTGTTCGGCCCGGCATGGTAGCGCGCCACCGCCATCGTCCAGCTGCCCTCTCGCTTCTTGAGCTCCTGGAGGAATTGGGTGGCGTACTGGACGTTCGCGAGCCGGTCGATCATGGCCTCGACCGAGCCGAGCTTGCCGCCGTGATAGAGGTGGTTGATCTGCATGCAGCCGAGGTCGATCGGGCGGATGCCCTTGCTGCGCGCTTCCGTGAAGCGAGCGATCACGTCCCGCGGCCCCGTTCCGAAATAGGCGGTTCCGGCGAAGTTCATGGCGTAGGGTTGAAGGGAGCCGCGCTTGCCGATCCTCGGTCAGGCCGACGGCGTAGAGCACGCCCAGCGGCACGCAGTAGCGGGCGGAGGCGCGCGCCATCTCGGCCTCGCAGACATTCGCCACTGCCGTGACAACGCTAGAGATAAATGCCGCTCTCACGAAGACGTACCACTTCATCCGTCCGTTCCCTTTTGCGTCTGTTGCCCGATTGGCGCTGCTCGTCCTGCTGCTGTCTGGTGCCCTCGTTGCCCGCGCGGGCCCCGTCGTTGAACGATGGCGACGCGTGAAATCGTGAGCCGTCCGACGCGGTCGATGCCTCGGCTGAACGCGCCTGCCCGACGATGCCCCCGGCTTGGTAGCTGCCGTGGCTCAGGAGGTCGGTATGGATCGCCGTATGCTCGCGCAGCAGCGTGGCGGTCTCCGACTGCGAGGCGCGCGGATGGGTTAAAAACTGGCCGTTGGAGAGCTGCACCTCCAGGGTGACGACCCCGAGATCGTCCGGCCGAAGCCGGATCTTGAGGACGCGCAGCGGCCCGTCCGGGACGCCGCCAGCCGGCGGATCGGCATGGGTCCGGCCTTGCACGGCGGCCGCGGTCGCGCGCTCGAGCTTCTCCCGGATGGCCGTCGCGATCATCGGCAGGGTTCGGCGGGCAAGCTCGTGGCGGTCCCGGTTCCGTCGCGCGATCCGGCCGACACTGCGGCATCCTCCGCATGCTCGTCGATGGAGGCGAGAACGGCCCGCTCGATCCAGGAGATCACCTGGCTTTGCGCAGGTGCGACGCCCATCGGCTTCTGGGGGGCGGCCGTGTCGAATGCCGTGGTCGTGCCGCGGATCCGGCTTCGACTGGACCAGCGGCTGAAGCTTCAGCGCCGCTGCGGCATTCAGGGCCAGCAGCGCGGACAGGGCGCCTGCAGGATCGAGAATCGTTGACATCAGGGCCGGGCGGCTTCGCACTCGCAGGCTCGGGCGCGGGCGCGCCACCCGCGACGTTGGGCTTGAAACGAACCGCACGGCCCAGCACCGCGACGCTCGCCCCGGCGCCGCGAAGGACCTTCGCGACGTCAGGCGGATCTCGCTTTGGTGGCCGCCGAGGTGATTCGTAGGAAGGATTGCCGGCTGGCAGTCGGGCGCTTCGCGGCGTTCGTAGGCGTCGCCGAGACCACGGTGCGCAACGCGATCTGCGAGGCCCGGAAGCTCGAGCTGCTGACCGTCGAGGAGCGTCAGATCACCGGCTTCCGCAGCGAGACCAAAATCGTGCGGATCGTCTCGCCCGAATGGACCGCCCGGCCACGGCTGGCCCAAAGGGAGAATGCCGCCGAGTCTCCCCCGTCCGGAGAGAAGGTCATCACCACCCTGCTTTTCGGGGGGAGAGGGTGCAAGTCCGCAAAGCGCATGTCCGCTGAGGCTGCAGATCTGTGAAAGACGAGGCCAGCGGGACCAAAACAGGGGCTGCCGACAACCGGCTGTCGACCTCGACCAATCAGGCCAACCGAGAATGCGCGCGCGTGGTGGAACAGGCCGAGCCATGCGGTGAGGATCTGCAGCCGTTCGGCGAGACGGACGAGAAAACAGGATTGAGAACGAAACAGTTCTCGCAGTCGACCCGTTGAGGACGCCATGACCTGCATCGCGCTCCTTATCGAAGCCCCTCAGGGGGTACGGTTCCTCGTCGCCGCCACACCGCGGGAGGCTGCGCTGAAGGCCGAGTCCGTTATTGCCGCCATCCCGCAAACCCAGTTGCCCGTTCCAGCTTGGGTCGCGGGAGCTAGCTCTGGCACGGCCGATCGCCTGATGAACTACCTGGCCGACGTGCAGATGGAGCGCTTGCTGGAGGGGGCCCTCTGAGACCATCTCAGGATTTGCTAAAGCGTCGCCTCTTCCGTCTGTGCGCCTGAGGCGTTCGCGACATCGCAAAGCGTGCGGCGGCCAAGCTCGTGACGACAGGCGCTCTCCGGGCCAGTTCCCCACAGGGCGCCCGTGAAGCCTCGGCCGGGCAGTCGCGGGAGGGTCGGCGCGGCGGGGGAACTGGACACCGCAAGCGCCGGCTCACGGCCCGGATCTCTGATCGTCGGAGGCAATCCGCAGGGATCTCAACGAGTACTGGTGACCCGACCCAGAACTCGAGCCTCTGCTCCTACCTCGAACCCATTCAAATCCCACGGCAGGATTGATCTTGTTGTTGCGCCGCAAAGGCGAAACTTCGTCAAAAAACACAATTTAAAATTGTTTTATGATGGGACTACTGTGCGCGTCTCATGCATATCCGTAATGCAGCTTAACCTCCCAGATTGGTTCTGCCACATTCGCGACATGATCCGCGGCGTTAACCAGCATTAGCCTGCTGAGGCGACCGCCAATATTTTTTTAATATGCTCAACTATCGACAGAATGTTGGCCGTAATAGTTCGTTAACTTACCGATGATTTATCATTCGTTCCGTCTCTACTGTGAAGCATAGCCATGTCGCATACCGCAATTTACCAAGAGATCGAGCATGTTTTTGCATTGCGGCATAAGCTCGACATCACGCATTTTGGTGTGGATGTTGAGAAGGTCCCAAGCCCGGTGATCGAAGCGACCGAGGCTGTTCTGCCGGATACGCCGTTCGTGGCGCGTGGGCTTCGGCTGGATTGGGCGGCCAAGCGCGGGCTCGACATCGGGGTGGCGGCGACCGCGCTGTTCCTGCTGCTGCCGCTGATGCTGCTGATCGCCGTGCTGGTCTGGGCCGGCGACCGCAAGGCGCCGATCTTCCGGCACATGCGGCTCGGCCGGGACGGGCGCAGCTTCGGCTGCCTGAAGTTCCGCTCGATGGTCACGGACGGCGAGGGCGTGCTGGCCGCGCACCTGGCCGCCAGCCCGAGCGCCCGGGCCGAGTGGGCCGCCACGCACAAGCTCTCCGACGATCCGCGCATCACCGCCATCGGCCAGGTGCTGCGCAAGACCTCGCTCGACGAGCTGCCACAGCTGTGGAACGTGCTGCGCGGCGAGATGAGCCTGGTCGGCCCGCGCCCGATCGTGCAGGCCGAGGTCGCCCGCTACGGCCGGGCGTTCTCGACCTGCTTTGCCGTGCCGCCGGGCGTCACCGGGCTGTGGCAGGTCTCGGGCCGCTCCGACACCAGCTACGCCGAGCGCGTGGCGCTCGACCTGGACTACGCCAGCCGCTGGAGCCTGCGCCGGGACATCGCGATCATGCTGCGCACCGTCCCGGCCGTGCTCGCCCAGCGCGGCAGCAAGTAGCGTGGCCGTGCCGCCGAGGGACCACGCCATGCAGGACGACAACCCGCTCTGGTGCGATTACGCTGAACCCGACGAGGCACCCTGTCGAACGCTGCTAGTTTTAGCTGGCTTGGTGTCCATCGCGATGAACATCATCGCGGCTACGATCCGGGTATGCCGGATGTCCGACCAGCTGTGGCCCTTGAAACCAACTCAGTTGGCTCAAACTCGAAGGGTGCGGGTAGAGCCGCTTTAAGCCGCGTGGTAGCTGTCGCAAACCTGCGTGGCCTTAAACGACGCCCTTGCCCACGTCGTCCCGCGAAGTCGGCGCAGCTTCACATATGCGCCAGAATTCGACAAAGCCTACGACGTAGGCGGTGAGGACAACGGCGGCCCAATGCATCATCAGGTTTTTTAACACGGACGACCCATATTTGTGCAGCCAAAACCTTAACAAATTACAACATTTTGAAGTTGTGTCAGACCCTATGCGCCGGCTGTGAGGTCCTGCTTCACGTCCACTTAAAGAAAGCGGATTGTCAGGCGTGGGGACAACCGAACGGATCGCCTAACGCCTGCCGCCGGAACAGTGTGGGCCTCCTAAGCCGCCTCTGGTGCTCCAGTTCCAGCCTATGATGGCACGCGACAGCGCGGGCAGAAGGCCAGAGGTTGGGCGATGACGTGAGCGCGTTTATCCCCATCGCACGCGAGAATGCCGACCTGTGGTAGCAGCTCGCGATCGCCCAGGACATGCTGATGGAAACCGCGATCGACGCCGGTAGCATGCATGCGCTGATCAAGGCGGTTCAGGGCGAGCGCGATGCCTGGCGGAATGAAATCCTGGTGATTGCCGACGGCCCGACGTCCATCTCAGTCCGGGGTGCGCAGAAGAGGATCGGCGGCTCTGTTGAGATGGCGAAGGCTGTCGGGACGTAGACCAAGGATATCCATGACGCGTTCTCGGGCGCTGACATCGAAAACCTGTCTGCCGTTCTCGAGCTCGGTGATCACCCCGGGCTCAACCCGGGCGAGCGTTGCCAAGGTCTCTATCGAGTAGGCGCCGCGTAGGCGGGCGGCTTGGACCTGCGCAGCTAGGGTCGCATCGAGGGATGCAGGCTTTTTATCTGGATCGATCATGGGCCTTCGGTACGTGCAGGCTCGGACCGAAGTTTCTGCTCGGCGAGTTTTTTTGAGTGGTGGCTACACAGCTCCAAGCGCCCGAGGGCGGGGTTCGCCAAGCTCGGTCAGGCCGAGAAAAAGGGCGAGCCGCATCAATTCGGCGAGCGAAGATGAGCAGTCGCTGCCGTTCTCGACCGTTGCGATGAGCTCAGGTGTGAGGTGAACCAAGCGGGCTGCATTGTCCAAAGACATGCACATCCGGCTCCGTGCCGAGCCGGCGTGTGTCGCGAGATTGCGCAGCACGATTTCCCGTTGATCTTTGGTCTCGGCCATGAAGAATGTTGATCTCGTGAGGCACTGACGCCATCGCAAGATCGTTACTACGATGGGCGAACCATTCCAATAATAAAAATTACATCTAAGCCGAGTTTTAAGTCGGCTGCTCCTGATGCGCTGGACCACTGTTGTGGTGGCTCTTTCAAGCGTAGGGCCCACCGAATAAGAGCGTGGGACAAAACCCATTCGGGCGGGTTGGGAGGGCATGGATGCTCTTGTACCCGACGACCTCTGGGCGGTGGTCGAGCCGCTTCGTCCGCCTAAGCCCGAGAAGCCGAAAGGTGGCCGGCCGCACGTCTCGGATCGGGCGGCGCTGTCCGGCATCATCCTGGTTTTGCGGACCGGCATGCAGAGGACGCACCTGCCGCGTTCCGAAGTGGGCTGCAGCGGCAAGACGAGTTGGCGGCGGCTGGGCGCGTGGCAGGCGGCGGGCGTCTGGGCCGCCTTGCATCGCGTGATGCTGGAGCAGCTTCAGGATGCCGATGTGCTCGATTGGTCACGGGCTGCCCTCGACAGCGCGAGCCTGCCGGCGAAAAAGGGGCTCTGCGACGGGCTCGAACCCGACGGACCGGGGCAAGCCGGGCACGAAGCGCCACCTCGTCGTGGACGCCAACGGCACGCCGCTCGGCCTGATACTCACCGGGGCCAACTGCCACGACAGCCGCATGCTGGCTGCCACGCTCGACGCGGTGCCGGGCGTGCGCACCGGCCGGCGTGGTCGCCCGCGGCGCAGGCCCGACAAGCTGCACGCTGACAAGGGCTACGATCATCGCCGGTGTCGGCGCGAGTGCCGGGCTCGTAGCATCACGCCGCGGATCGCCCGCCGTGGCATCGAGATCCGCGAGCACCTGGGACGCTACCGCTGGATCGTGGAGCGCATCCTGGCTTGGCTGGCCCGCTTCCGCCGACTGACCATCCGCTGCCAGCGACGCCTCAACCTCCACCTCGCCCTCACGACACTCGCCTGCGCCCTCATCTGCCGAACTCAGGCCAAACGGTTTTGTCCCTAACTCTTAATTAAAAGTTTCAGATCGCGACGGCACCGCAGGGGCAAGTACCGCGAGCAACTCGCACGCCGTCTAGTGCTCTGACGCCGGCAAAACGCACACAAGGCAGTATGATCTTTCAAGCGATGGCAGTTAGTTCGCGGGAAAGCACGTGGTGCGTTCGTTGGCGTCTGTGCACTAGATGCTGGAGAGATGACGCTGGCGCAGTTCGAGCAAGAGAAGGAGCTCGCCTTGCCGCGCCTCAAGGCTCAGCGCGGTCGAGCCTAACCAGCGACAGTCTCTTCCAGGCCTGCTATAGGACCGCCTCCTTCCGTCAGTGTGACCAAGATGTTCGCGACACCGCAATGCACGCGGCGGGCAAGCATGTGACGACAGGCGCTCTCCGGGCCAGTTCCCTGTAGGCTGCCTGTGAGGCCTTGGCCGGGCAGTCGCATGAGGGTCGGTGCGGCGGGGGGAACTGAACACTGCAGGCACCGGCTCATGGCCAGGATCCCCTCAGCATCGGCGGCGTTGTTCGCCGTCATACCCACTCAGGCGAGCGCGATAGCGCTTCCTATCGAATACGGCAGCGCGGCACGCTCATGTCATCCACTGTCCTGCGTCTTGGGCTGCCTCTCATGCTTCTGCTGCCCAGCTTGGCGAAGGCCGAAACGATCCCTCTGAACGTGCCGATCCTGATGCATGGGTCGATCGGCGACGATGCCTGTCCGGAGAAGGGGCGTGTGATCGAACTCGGAGCCGAGCCGGAGAGCTTCGTGGCGGTGCAGAGCGGGCCCGGAGAAGCTCCGTTTCGCGAGATCGGCCGCCTGCACGACGGCGACATGGTCGTGGTCTGCGAGAAGCTCGGCCCGTGGCTGGGCGTCGTCTACGGCTCCGCGCTGCTCGGATGCCGGACCACGATCCTCACGCCGATCGAGCAGAGTTACACCGGCCCCTGCGAGCACGGCTGGGTTCTGGCGCGCTACATCAGCCTCAGCAAAGATCGAAACTAGCGTCGTTTGCCCAGGCAATAAGCACCGCGACAGCTATTAACCATCGCGTAATGTTCGTTAATAACTCGTTGACGTGATACCGCTGTTTGTGAGGAAATACGTAGGCGGGTTGGTGCCCGCCACGTCTTTCGAGGTAATCATGGTTCGGGTCTCGGCGCTCAGGCTCACGCGTCGCCTGGGTACGCGTTCGCTGGCAAGCCTCGCAGCCCCACCCTTGGCCCTCCTCGCCGGTACGAGCTCCGCCAGCGCTCACGTAAAATGGTTCTGTGCCTACGACGTCGCCGGGCAGCCGCGTGGCCTTGAGCAGGTGCTGTGCGCTGACTTCGAGTGGCTCGCCGGTCTGGCCATCCTGTGCCTGATGTTCGGGTGCCTGACCGAGGGTACGCCGCTGGGCGGTGCCCTGCTCAACGCGCTGGATCGTGTGACCACCCGGATCCGCACCGACACCGAACTTCTGGTCCGCGCCACGCTGGGCTTCTTCTTCGTCTCGCTCTGGGAACTCGGCGGCATCATCCTCACCCCGGAGCTCAAGACCGACGTCGCCTGGATCCCGTGGTTCCAGCTCGCGCTGGCCGCCGGCCTGATCTGGCGGCGGACCATGCCGCTCACCGGCCTGGGCATCGTCTTCCTGTTCAGCTTCGCCACCGCGCAGTACGGCGTGTTCCACCTCGCCGACTATCCGGTGTTTCTCGGGGTGGCGGTCTACCTGATCTTCCAAGGCCTCAACCTGAAGCCCTTCGGCCTGCGTTCGCTCGACATCGTGCGCTGGGCCGCTGCCGTCACGCTGATGTGGGCCTCGGTCGAGAAATGGGCCTACCCGCAGTGGACCGATCCGCTGCTCGCCGCCAAGCCGCAGATGACCATGGGTGCGACGCCTGAGCTGTTCATGCAGGCGGCCGGCGTCATCGAGTTCACCCTGGCCTTCGCGCTGATCTGGACACCGCTGGTGCGACGCGCTGCGGCGATCATCCTGGCGGCGATTTTCGTCTCGGCGGTGTTCGAGTTCGGCAAGGTCGACGCGATCGGGCATTCCGGGATCATCGTCGTGCTGCTCGGCATTGCCGCCGACGACGTGCGCACCGCGGTGCGGGTCCGCGACATCACGTGGGCGCCGGCGTACTACGGCGGTGCGCTCGCGACCTTCCTGGCGCTGTACTACGTCGGCCACGAAGCCCTGTACGAAGGCCTCACCGGCCTACCGGTGATCTGAGGCCGCCTGATAGATGGAGCTCGGTGGCGGCCATCCTACTGGACGTGGAGGGTAAGCTTCATCTTCGGGTGGATACCGCACTCGATCACGAAGTCGCCGGGCTCCTTCAGCGTCAGCGTGGCCTGCTTGCCCGGCTCCTGATCGCCGGCGTCGAACGCGAACCGATCGGCCTCGATGAAGGCATGATGGATCGCGCCGTCGTCCCCGTTGACCAGGACGATGGTGTCACCTCGGCGGAGGAACAGGTCGGTGGGGGCGTATTGCCGACTCTTCTGCAGCACGACGCGGACGACGTTGGCAAGATCGGCTTGGGCCGGTCCGAGCGCGAGTAACCCTGCTATGAGCGCGATAGGCGTGCCGACGAGAAACCCGCGACCAAGATTGCGTATCGGCACGGCTACAACCCAAGTAAATAATTTCGCGAAACAAGCCTAGCACTAGAGCATTTTCGGTTTAATCTGGTTCGTATCCTGCGGCAGCGAAGAAGTTGGCGCACTCGTCGGGCGTGACCGCAT
>NZ_CEEDEA010000024.1:0-56469 GCF_979253755.1 Methylobacterium sp. AC315 | reverse complement strand
GGAACGATCAGTGAATCAGTCCAACAGCGCCGCGTGAACCCCACCCATGCGATTCAGCGCAGCCCGAAAACGCTCTAGCGTGCTCCTTTGAAACAGCTCTGAGCAACGGCAGCTTGTCTCGCTTTCCCACCGGAAGTGGACAGGCTGCTTTCCACCCATCACAAACGTACATTCGAACTGTCTGCACCGGGAGGGTCTGACCGAAAGCGGCGCGTCCGCTTCGGAAAAGATAGCCGGAAAGGCGGACGAGCTACTATCGACCCAAGCCGGACCACAAATTTCTGAAAGTGTTTGATCTCGCGCAGATGTAGTGAGTCGCTGGGCAAACCGTTCCGGTATCAGAGACCCGTCTCACGCGTGCAGCTTATGCTGCCTGAAAACCGAGGTAGAGCCGCGCTTCCACTCGAACCATTAGCGGCTCTGCGTCAGAAGCCGCGGAACAAGGCAATGCCGAACGCGGTGAACTTCAGCGGCAAATGACAGTGACTGGTGGGATCGGTGATCCGGAAGCGGATCGACGCCACATCCAGGAAGCCGTCGCCCGCCGGCCCGATGAAATCTCCGATCTCGAATGCGACTTCGTAGAGACCGGCGGCGAGCTGTGTGTGCACAATCGGATGCGCGAGCGTCCCGTCGGCCCCAAGGTAGCCTTCCGCTAGAACCGTACATCGGTCCCCCGCGGTCAGAACCCGCACGCGCAAGCCTTCTGCCGGCCGGCCGTTTGCGGCATCGACGGCGTGGATGGACAGGCCCGTCATCGATCGGTGCTCTCCCAGAGCATCGGCCAGGGATGGGCCGCTTCGTAGGTCGCCGCCACCGAGATTAGGGTCTCGTCACCACCCCACGGTGCCACGAGCTGGAACCCGATCGGCAGACGCGCGCTGGAGGGGCGGCATGGGATGGAGATTCCGGGGCAGCCCGCGGCGTTGACGAAGCCCGTGAAGGTCGCCGAGCCGCGGGGACCCACCGGCACTCCGGCAATGCGGTCCGGGTGGGTCTCCTGCGCCGGCCAGGGCAGCGCGGCGGCCGTGGGGGTCATTAGAAGATCGTGGCTCACGAACAGCGCAGCGAGGTCCTGGCGCAGGGCCAGCGCGATCCGCTGTACGTCGAACAGGTCGCTCGCCGACAGGTTCGCGCCGGCTTCCGCCAGGGCGCGGATATCGGGACCCAGCGCGTCGAGCCGGTGCGGATGCGCGTGCATCAGCCAGGCGATGCCAGCTTGACCGAGGATTGGCCATGCCTCCGTGATGGCTGTCGCCGCGTCGAAACGGCCGGTCTCGACCCGGTGCCCTAGGCCGCCCAGGCGCCCGGCCGCCTGGGCGACGCTGTCGGCGATCTCGGGATCGACCGGGGCAGTCCCGAAAGCCGGGACGTAAAGGATCCGCAGGGGGCGCTCCAGCACCGCAGCGGTCCCGAATGGGCCGAAGCCGTTCGGTGGGACGGAGTCCGGATCGGCCGCCCCGAGAATCCGCATCGCCACCGCGAGGTCGTCGACCGTGCGGGCCATCGCTCCGACCACTTCGAGGTCGAGCATGATCGGCGGGAGGCCGCGCCGGCGCGGCACCCGGCCGGTGGTAGGCTTCAGGCCGACGAGGCCGGTATGGGAGGCGGGCCGGCGGATCGAGCCGCCCGCGTCCGTCCCAAGCGCCAGCGGCCCGATCCCGGCAGCCACCGCCGCGACGGCGCCGCCGCTGGAGCCTCCCGGCGTCAGGGCCGGATCCCACGGGTTGCGTGTGACGCCGAAGACCGGGTTGCCGGTATAGCCTTGGACGGTCAGCTCCGGGACATTGGTCTTGGCTAAGATCACCGCCCCGGCCGCGCGCAGGCGGCGCACCGGCGTTTCGTCCTGGTCGGCCCTGTGCCCCGCGTAGAGCCGGCTGCCCCAGTTCGTCGCGAAACCGTCGACGTTCAGGCTGTCCTTGATGGTCACCGGAACGCCGTCGAGGGGGCTCAACGGTGTGCCCGCTCGCCAGCGTGCCTCGCTCGCTGAAGCGGCGCGCTCCGCCCCATCGGGATCGATGGCGACGAGGGCGTTGAGGGTCGCATTCACGGCCTCGGCACGCTCGAGGCAGGACCGTGCGGCCGCGACGGGGCTTGCCGTGCCGTCCGCGTACTGGCGGCACAGTGCACCCGCCGAGAGGGTCCAGAGCGGACCATCACCAGCCCGATCGATCCGGGTCATATCTCACCCTCGCGATGCGCGAACCACCGGGCGAGCGGCCCGGTCAGACCGGTGGCGGGTTTCGCTTGCGGACGGGCGAAGCGGCCGGCCGTAGGCGGGCGTATTCCGAGCCGCACCAGCGCCTGCGCCTGGCCCAGGGCTGCCGCCAGCGGATCAATCAGCGGAACCGGCGCCGCGTCGCGCAGGGCGGTTGCCAAACCGGCAAGCGGCGCCCCTGCAAAGATCACCGTATCGGCGCCGTCCGCGACCGCGCGCTCGGCCATGGCGAGGATCTCCGGTCGCAACTCGTCCTGAACCGCGGTCACGTCCTCGAACGGCCGGCGCACCGCGTAGAGCCCGACGCAGCGCGCCGTCAGCCCCGCCAACGCCACGGCATCTTCGTACCAGGGCAGCAGCGCGGGCGAGAACGTCACGATCGCGAACCGCGCCCCGAGCTGGCAGGCGGTCAGCATCGCCGCCTCGGCCATACCGACCACCGGCAAGTCGAACAACTCGCGCGCCGCGATCAGCCCGGGATCGCCGTAGGCCGCGATTATCGCGGCGTCGTGGTCGGCGTAATGCGCGGCCAGCGTCGCCAGCACGGCCGCGCCGGCGAGCTGGGCCTCGGCGCGGTTCGCGATGTAGGGCAAGCCCGTCGCCGCGGTGAGCGCAGTGATCTGCACATCGGGTGCGAGGGCCGCCTCGGCGGCCCGGGCCATGCGCACGGTCATCGCCGCCGAGGTGTTGGGGTTGAGGAGCAGGATCCGCATGAGTCGTCGCACTCAGCCGGCCAGCCGGCGGGACAGACCGGCGACCCGTTCCATCACAACCGCCAGCACCACGGTGACCAGGATGAGCAGGCTGGAGGCCGCCGCCACCGTCACGTCGAGGCGGCCCTCCAGATCCTGCCACATACGGATCGGCAGCATGTCGGTGGCGGCATCGCGCAGGAACAGCGAGACCGGGACATTGTCAAAGCTCGACATGAAGGCGATGAAGCCCCCAGCCAGGATCCCGGGCCGGATCAGCGGCAGGGTCACCCGGCGGAACGTGTACAGGCGCGAGGCACCGAGCGAGGTCGAGCTTTCCAGAAGCACCGGGTCCATCTGCGACAGGGCCGCCACGGTGGTGCGAACCACGAAAGGCACGCACACCACGGTGTGGCCTAGGACGAGGGTCAGCGGCGAGACCGGGATGCCGGCGAGGCTGAACAACATCAGGGCGGCGAGCCCGAAGGCCAGGGCCGGCAGGACGAGCGGCGACAGGAACAGGCTGTCGAGGAGCCGGGCGGAAAGCTGCGGCGACCGGGCGATGGCCAGCGCGGCGGCGGTCCCCATCACTACCGACAGAAGGGTCGTCCAACCCGCCACCACGAGGCTGTTCCAGGCAGCGGCCCGAAGCTGTTCAGCCTCCGCCAGCGCTGCGTACCAGCGCAGGGAGTAGCCGGGCGGTGGGAAGCGCAGGGAGAAGCCGCTGGTGAACGAGACCACCAAGACGATCACAGTCGGCGCCGCGAGCAAGACGAGGCAGACGCCGGCGAGCAGCAGAACGGTGCCGTGGAAGCTGAACCAGTCGAAATCGCGCCGCATGCTCGTCCTCATCGGCGCCCCTTAGGCTTGCGCGCAGCCGCGCAACAGGCGGCCCACGAGGTTGAAGACAGTCACGCAGGCCAGAACCGCAACGAGGAAGACGATCGCGATCGCCGCCGCGAACGGCCAATTGTTGAGCGACGAGGCCTGCTGGTACAGGTACATGGGCATAAACAGCATCTGCCCGCCGCCTATTAGCGACTGGGTGATGAAGGCAGTGATCGCCGCCGCGAAGGTGAGAAGGCAGCCCGCCACGATGCCGGGCAAGCACAGCGGCAGCGTCACCCGAACGAAGGTGCGCCACGCCCCCGCCCCAAGAGCCGCCGAGGCATCGGCGAGGTTCGGGTCGATCCGCGACAGGGCGGTCACCAGGGGCAGGACCATCAGTGGCATCTGCACTTGTGCGAGCGCCAGTACGAGGCCGCCCTCGGTGTAGAGCAGCTTTAGCGGCGTGTCGGTCAGGCCGAGCGCCAGGAGGCTCGCGTTGACGATGCCCTGACGTCCGAGGATCACGATCCACGCGAAGGTCCGCACCACCACACTGGTGAGCAGCGGCAGCAGCACGATCAGGGTCAGCAGGCCGCGCAGCCGGGCGGACGCCCAGGTGAGGAGCAGCGCCAGCGGCAGCCCGAGTAAGAGGGTGAGCGCCGTGACCTCGACGCCGAGCCACAGGGTCGCACCGAGCACCCTTAAGGAGAACGGGTCGAGCAGGAACCGGGCGTACTGGTCGAGGCCGAACCGGGTCATGACCGGATCGGCGTAAAAGCTTACCAGCACCAGGAGCGCTAACGGCGCCAGAAAAAAGACGAGGAAGAACGCCCCGAGCGGCAGCGCGAGGCGGATGTCGTAGGCCGCCGTCCAGGCATGGCCCGGGCGGCGGGGCGCCGCGACAGGGTCGGGCACCACCGGCGCGAAGCTCGCGGTCACACCCGTATCTCCCGATTGAAGCGCTCGATCCAGGCCGCCCGGCTGCGATTGATCGCAGCCCAATCCTGGAACACCGACTTGCGCTTCAACTCTTCGGCGTCTTTGGCCAGGACCTTCGCGACCTCGCCCTCCATCGCCACCTTCCGGTTGGTCGGGACGATCAGATAGGGGCTCTGCACCAGCTTGGCCTGCACCTCGGGCGAGAGGGCGGCCTCGATCAGCTTGAAGGCGAGTTCCTTCACGGGAGTGTTCTTGACGATGTGGATCGTCGTCTTGAAGGCGATAATGCCCTCCTTCGGTGCGGCGAACTCCACCGGCACGCCGCGGGCCTTTAGGATCTGGATCGCGTTGAAATTGCCGGGCCCAATATCGACCTGCTCCTGTTGGTAGAGGGCTGCCAGGGCGCCCGGATTAGCCGCGACGGCGGCGAGATTAGGCTTGAGCGCTTCCAGCGCCTTAAAGCCGGGCTCAATATTGGTCTCCGAGCCGCCGTGCATGCGGGCGATCTCCACGAGGAAGCCGGTGCCCAATGTCGAGTTCAGGTTGGTGATGCCGACCCGGCCCTTAAATTCGGGCTTCCAGAGGTCGGCCCAGGACGTTGGCGGCGTCTTCACCTTCTCGGGATTGTAGGTCAGGCCGACGATCTGGAAGAACGGCGCCGGGCCCATCGGCTCCTGCGCGTCCGCGATCAGGTCGGCATAGTGGGCGGACTGGGCCACCGGATAGGGCTCGACGAGGTCCTGCGTGATCGCCGTGAGAGCGGGGCCCGGATCGTGCAGCATCACGTCGATGGGCGGGTTTGCGCGGGCAGCCTGGACCTTGGCGATCTGATCGACCGAAAGCATTGGATCGAGAATGATGTCGCCGCCCGTGCTCTTGCGGAAGGCCGGAACCAGCACCCCCCGGTGGGCCTCTTCCCAACTGCCCGTGAAGGTTGCGAAGACGAGCTTGCGGGCCTGGGCGCGGGACAGGCCGGGGAAGGCCTGCGCGGCGCCGAGCGTCAGGGCGCCGGCGAGGAGGCTGCGGCGGTGCAGGGGCATGATCGGAATCTCCTGGCGACTCAGCTTCAAGGGCGTTGGGCGGGGAAGACGCCGACACGCTCCGGTGCGATCGGGCGCAGACGCACGCGCGTGCCGGGTGGCCGTGGGCCGACACCCGCCGCGCGGGCCTCGGCGGTCTTCAGGCGGGCGCCGCCTTCTAGGCGGATCTCGTGGACCAGGGTGGCGCCGAGCGGCAGGCCGATCTCGACGACACCGTCGAGCCCCTCCCCACCCATTTCGAAGGCGACGTGCTCCGGCCGCAGGCAGGCAGCTACCGACGTCCCGTCCGGCAGCGCGGTGACGGCGGGGAGCAGGCCGCCGCCCTCGATCGCCACCGCACGGCCGAGCCCCGGCTCCGTCACGATCAGCCCGTGCAAGATGTTGGCCGTGCCCACGAAGGAGTTGACGAACAGCGTCTCGGGGCGGTCGTAGACATCGGTCGGCGGCGCGAACTGCTCCAGGCGTCCGGCATTCAGGACAGCGACCCGGTCGGCCATCGACAGGGCCTCCTCTTGGTCGTGCGTGACGATCAGCGTGGTGGTGCCCGCGCTGCGCTGAATGCGCTTGATCTCGATCTGCATGTCGAGGCGCAGGTTCTTGTCGAGCGCCGCAAAAGGCTCGTCGAGGAGCAGGATCGACGGTCGCACCGCGAGCGCCCGGGCGAGGGCCACGCGCTGCTGCTGACCGCCCGACATCGCCCGTGGAAAGCGATCCGCCAGATGTTCGAGGCGCACCAGCGTGAGCATCTCGGCCACCCGCGCCTTCTGCTCGGCCCGCCCGACTCCCCGCGCAGCGAGCCCGTATGCCACGTTCTCGGCCACGCTCATGTGGGGAAACAGGGCGTAGTTCTGGAACACGATGCCGACGGTTCGGCGGTTCGGCGGCAAGTGATCGACCGCCTGGCCCCCGATGATAACGCGCCCTTCCGTCGGCTTCAGGAAACCGGCCACCGCCCGCAACAGGGTGGTTTTGCCGCAACCGGAGGGCCCGAGCAGCGCGACCAGTTCGCCGCCCTTGATGTCGAGGGTCACGGTGTCTACGGCGAGCGCTGTGCCGTAGCGCTGCGTGATCCCGTCGAGGATCAGGGAGGTCCCGGTTCCGGTCGCAGCGCTCATGGTCGGGTCTCCACGTTCGCCGCGAAGATGCTTCCTCGCGCGGCGAAGTCCGCGGTCGTGCAACCCGTGAGGGCCAGACCCTTCCAGAGGGTGACGGCGACCGAGTCGAGGACCGGCACGCCGAGTTCGGCTTCCAGCGCAGGGACGAGGGCAGCACCGGCGAGGTTGGTGCAGACGATCGCCACCGCGTCGACGCCCTCGGCAGCCACCGCGCGCACCATATCGGCGATGGCCTCCGGACCGACCTCGGCGAAGGCGAAGTTCTCCGATAGGCCACTGTGACGTTCGGCGGCGCAGTCGAAGCCGGCTGCCCCCCAGTTCGCTTGGATCTGCCGCTGGACGTCGCCCGTATAGGGCGTCACGAGACCGACCCGGCCATAGCCCCGGGCGCGGAACAGGTCGCGGAAGGCGAGGGACGCGGTGGAGGCGGGGCAACCGGTCCGGTCCTCGATTGCGTCGCGCAGGCGCTCGTCCGAGTCGAAGCCCAGCCAGGAGCCGGACGTTCCGTTCCACAGGATCGCCGCCACCTGGGCATCGGCGAGGAGCTCGGCTGCAGCCAGGATCGGCTCGAGATCGAATTGGCCTAGGGCCGCTTGCGTCAGACCGATCTGCGTCACCCGGAAGCGTGAGAAATGCGCGCTCACCTGCGCGCAGCCGGCGAGCAGATGTGCGGTGGCGGGTTCCAGCACGCTGTTCGATGAGGGCGTGAGCATGCCCAGACGCGTCGTCCCGTTTGGTCTCGCCATCGCATCCGTCTCCGATGCCATCAGCATCTTCCAGGTGCGACGGAGCAACAAGGTATTTTCTGCATGTTGCATGCAATTTGCGCAAATGCCTGGTATGGCACCGTTATGGCGCTAAAAACGGGTCACGGGCTCGACGATTGGATGCGCTAGACTTGGGCCGTGGAGTTGGGAGACCGATGGAAGTGGTCGCACGTCCCAGGGGACGCCCCCGCAAGGCCCTGATTGTGCCCGCCGCGCCGCTACTGCGAACCGGCCTGCACGAGCAGGCGGCCAGCAGGCTCAAGGACATGATCGTCAGCGGCGTTCTGCCGGCGGGAGCAACTCTCGTGGAGAAGGACCTCTCGGTCGCGCTCGGGGTTTCTCGCACGCCGTTGCGGGAAGCCCTCAAGCTCTTGGCGGCAGAGGGTCTAGTCGAGCTGCATCAGAACCGGAGCGCACGCGTTCCGGACTGGGAGCCGGAGGAGGTCCTTGAGCTGTTCGAGGCGTTGGCAGGGATAGAGCGGTTGACCGCGGAGCTCGCTGCGCCGCGGATCTCCGACGCCCTGCTGGACGAATTGCGCGAGAAGCAGACGCGGCTCGATTGCATGCACCGGGACAAGGTGCTGGACGCTTATTTTGCCCTCAACCAGGATATTCACCGAACGATCGTGTCGGCCGCCCACAATCGGCCACTGGCCCAGACCCACGCGCCTCTCCAGGCCCGGGCCCAATGGGCGCGCCTGCGGGCACTCTCGACTGGCAGCCGGTGGGAGGAATCCGCACGGGAACACCGCGACCTGTTCAGAGCTCTCGAGGCGCGCGATGCCACGGAAGCAGGAGCCATCGCCTATCGGCACGTGCTGCGCACCGGTGTCGTCATCGCCGAAACCATGGGGGCGCAGCGTGCGAAGGCCTCACCCGTTGGGACGTGAACGGCAACGCATTCTGCTGTCGAGCACCGTCTGGGTGCAGCGCAAGCTGTACGAGGCTGATGTGGGTACCTTCCTTCAAGTTGTGGCAGGCCAGTCCCACGCTTAGTACATCCGGGATGACATCGCGCCAGAAACCCGCTCGGTGTTCGCGCACTTCTTCGACAAGCATCTGAAATGGTAGCGTCCGGCGAGCTACGGATGGCAGTGTCTGCTTGCGCGATAGTGTAACAGCTAGCTCTATGGCTGCTATGGGCACGAAACCGAATGACCGGTTTTGCGCGGGTTGGAGACCCGGCATGGCGTAGTCTGGCCGAAAGCGGCTGGTCCGCTCCTGAGGTCGGGTTCTGGAAAAGCAGACGATCTCATGCCGACCGAGACTGGGTGAAAACGCGGTTCCCGTGCGGCTCGTGGTAAGAGCGACGACAAACCTTACGAGCGGGCTATGATGACGGCGCACTGCCTTTTGTCCCGAACCGAGTTCTCAGCCTGCTTCACCGCTCCGATGCGGAACGTGACGGCAGCCGCTGACGCAGTCGTCGATGTCTGGTCGTACGTCGAG
Source organism: Methylobacterium sp. AC315 (assembly GCF_979253755.1). Taxonomy (NCBI): domain Bacteria; kingdom Pseudomonadati; phylum Pseudomonadota; class Alphaproteobacteria; order Hyphomicrobiales; family Methylobacteriaceae; genus Methylobacterium; species Methylobacterium sp. AC315. The sequence goes on along the minus strand of NZ_CEEDEA010000024.1, from coordinate 47,421 downwards.
ACGATCGAACTGCCGCTGGGACGTGTCACGGAGCTTCTCGACGTCACCGACGTCTATCGCGACGCAGCCGACCGGTACGATCAGGTTCTGATCGGCACGAACGTCAACACTCTATTACTTGTTGTGATCGTGGATATCATGCACTGCACCGTGCACGGTCATTATTTCCTTGATTTGGCAGACGTGTGCGGCATCACTTAATCCTGTTCCGGCAGCATCAGCGCCTAACTCAATTAAGACGAATCGGCTGGCCTGCTATACGCGTCTAATCGGACATTGAGCAGGCATTCGATCCCTCATCGTCCCATCTTGATCGGCATCAAGCTGTTAGGGGCGATCTCCGGCATCTTCGCCATCTGGTCGAATGGCACGACCGCCATCACGTGGCCGTCCGGCATCTTGATGATGTTGAACTTCTTGCCAGTAGCCTTGTCAGTCGCGATCGCGACCATGAGCTGCATCGGCTCAAACGGCGTGACGACGAAGTCGTGACCCCAAGCGCCGACAAGCCCCGACAGGGACGCCGTGGCCAAGCCCGTACCGTCGAGGAGAGCGGCAGCCGGCAGAATTGCGCGCATCATGAGGTGTCGCCTCCGGTTCCATCGAGGAAACTTCGCGGGTCCGGACCGAAGGGTTACCGGGGCTGGGTCATCCTGCGCGTCGCCGCCCGCACCGTAACGGGAGGCCTGCGGCGAACGAAAGTCCGGCTGGACGGAGAGGAATCCCGATGGCGTCGTTTGCGATCCGACCGAAACGGCGCGCTTGGGTGCCCCTGACCAAGACGCAAGCGCGATGAGTTCCGGTCCTGGCACCGTGCCTGACGGGCGGCGCAGCGGCGTGCGTCGGGTGACCTTCGGGCTCGTTCGCGGGGTGTTGCACGCGTCCCGGACCACCGCTCGGATCGCCGCCACGCTGGTCCTGGCGGCCCTCGGCATCCTGTTCCTGAACTACGTCGTACTCTCCACCGATAAGGCGCACGCCTATCGCAACCTCGACCCGGGGCTGACCGAATGCCGTGACGGGCTCGCGACTGGGTGGACGATCCTGGCCGATACAGGGCGCGAGACCCTGCGGGCGGCGATGCCGTCCGACGGCGACGGTTGGGTCGATGCCAGCAACGACGAAGGCGCGGTGATCGCGACGGATGCGCGTTGGGCGACGCGGCTGCGCTGTGCCGTGCAGCGCCACATCGTCCCGGCCCGCGAGGCCGGTGGGCGCGACCTCGCCTTCCATCTCGGCTTCATCGAGTTCCAGGAGGACGGCGAACCTTATGCGCTGGTCTCCCGCGAGGGTGCGAGCGACACGGCCATCGACAGCGCGATGCTGCGCCACGCCATGGATAACGAGATGCGGGCCAAGGGCATGCCGGCCACGATGGTCAAGCCCGTCATCACCCAGCTCGACGCCCTGAAAAAGCATCTTTCGACCGGGTCGCACTACGTGATCGCGTTCGTCCATGGCTGGCGGCACGACGCGCGGATTGGCGACGGCAACGTGGCGGACCTGCGCCTCTACGCGGCCCACGCCGCCCGATTTCTCGCGCAGCGCTGCCCCAGCGACCCGAGCGTCTGCGACATGGACGTCACGGCGATCTATATCGGCTGGCGCGGGGCGCGAGTCGACGAGCGCGGCCTGCGGCGGTGGTTCGGCGACGCGATCGGCGGCTTCTTCGGAAATCTCTCGGCCGGCGCGACCTTGTTCGACCGGAAGCCGGTGAGCGAGGCCATCGCGCCCGCGGCGATCTCGGCGCTCCGCACGATCGAGACGACACTCGCTGCGCCGGGGGCGCATAACAAGCTGATCGTCGCCGGACACAGCCTCGGCGGCAACATGCTGGCGAGCGGGCTCAAGGACGACCTGGTCAAGGCCGTGCGCCGCCATCAATTCGGAGAAACAATGCCGCCGGTGCTCGGCAATCTGGTGGTCCTGATCAACCCGGCCTCCGAGGCGAGCAAGTGGACCGCGATCCAGCGCGAGGTCTGGATGAGGCTGGCCGACCATGCCGACGCCCATACGCCGGCTGCCGAGGTCGCGCGCGACGACGGCTACTTTCCGGCCGACCAGCGACCGGTCATGATGTCGGTGACCGCGGCCCTGGCGTTCCCGGCGGGCGGCCTGCGACCCGGGGATTGTGCGTGGATCGGCCTCGATGCTGACGATAGCTTCGCGGTCACCCGCCGGAAGATCCGGAGCCGGCTCTCCGCGACCGACAGCATGTTCGATGCCGGGGTCGACTACGATTGGGCGACGCACGACCTATTCCCGACCTTCAAATTCGATTTCCGCCCGGCCGCGAGCTTCCTCGACCGCGTGGCGGCGCGGTTCGAAGGCCGCCAGCCCCGAGGCGAGAGCTGCACCCCGCCCGCACCCGTCGACCTCGTGGCCGGATCGCTGACCCTGCCGCTGCGCGCCCTGTCGCTGCTGGCCGCGACCTTCCCGTTCCAGAACACCGCCCGGGAGGATTCGCACACCATCGGCAACCTCGACCCGCCGCGGCCGGCAGCGGGCGTGCTCGCCGATGCCCAACCCTCGGCCGCGCCGTTCGGTACGACCCACGAGCTACTTGGGCTCGATGCTTCCGGCCTCGAACGGCACCACCCCTACGCGACGCTCGCCGACGCCGCCCTCGACTGCCCGCGCTCCGACCATTGGCTGACCCGGGCTCGGCTGGCGCGCGCCGACCGACGCGGCAACTTCTGGGACAGCGCCGACCTCGCACCCGGCCGGCCTGGCGAGCACGGCCCCGCCGCGCGCTTCCTGCACGGCCTTCAGTTGACCGGCATGGCGCCGATCACGCGCGCCAACGACCCGTTCTGGAACGTCCGCGCTTTCGACAACGCGCTCTCGCGCCACGATGGCTACCGGCTGTCTTCGTTCATCTGTGCGCTGAACCAGCTCGTCATGGACGACATCACCGATGCGCCGACTTTGATGAGTGATCACCGTGACACGCAAATCCCATAGAGCCTATTCCGAACATTTGCCCCCAGTCGTCTGCCCGAAGCGGACCAGCAGTATTCACCAGTCTCAGAAACTCAGACGAGCGGTGCGTGTTGACCGTTGCTGGCCGAAAGCCGTCGTTCCGCCGTGGAGAAGGATTACAGCAAAAGCGGACATGTGACATGCCGTTGGGCCGGCTACAGTGCCGTAGATCTTAATGGATCGGTCGAAGCCGGCCCAGATTCTTGTTGACGCTCGTAGAGTTTGATAATTGCCTGATAAATCGCCGACATGCGACCTCAAACAACGTAAAATGTCTGCATCCCGAGGCGTGACGTTCGAAGGGCGTGGAAAACTAGCCGCGGTCCTCTCCTAAGCGTTGGTGCCTGCCTGCGGCACTTGGCTTTAATGATGCATCGCAGCCTTGCTCGACTTCTGGTCGCTTGGCACGTCATGACCCACGATCTGCCTCGTCGCATGGCTGTTCGGACGATCCTGTCCATCAGCCTGCCTCAGCTGCCCCTCACTCGAAAGGGCCAGGCGTGAGCAACGCGATCGACTGGGCAGAGCGTCGCCGCATCGCCGAGCAGGCGCGCGGCGAGCGGCCGTGGTCGCTCTGGGGACCTTATCTAAGCGAGCGGCAGTGGGGCACCGTGCGTGAGGATTATAGCCGCGACGGCAATGCCTGGCGCTCGCTGACCCATGACGATGCACGCTCGCGCGCCTATCGCTGGGGTGAGGATGGGCTCGCCGGAATCTGCGACGAACGCGGACTGCTCTGTCTCGCATTCGGCCTGTGGAACGGGCGCGACCATATCCTGAAAGAGCGCCTGTTCGGCCTGACCAACGAACAGGGAAACCACGGCGAGGACGTCAAAGAGCACTACCACTATCTCGACGCGGTTCCGAGCCACGCCTACTTGAAGTTCCTCTACCGCTATCCGCAGGCAGCCTACCCCTACGAAGAGCTTGTGCGACAGGGGTTGCAACGCGGCCGCGACGTACCGGAATACGAGATCGACGATACCGGGATCTTCGAGGGCGACCGCTTCTTCGACGTGACGGTGGAATACGTCAAGGCGGATGTCGACGACATCCACGTCATCGTCTCCGCGACGAACCGTGGCCCGGAGGCCGCCGACCTTCACCTCGTCCCGCAACTCTGGTTTCGCAACACATGGTCGTGGCGGGAGCGAGAGAACGACGAGCGGCCGTGTCTCGCGATCCACCGCGAGGGCGGCATCGCATGCGAGCATCCCCGCCTCGGCCGCTACCGGTTGGCCTTCGAAGGCAAGCCGGACGTGCTGTTCTGCGAGAACGAAACGAACCTGCGCTCCCACGCCGGCCAGCCTGAGGCTGAAGGGCCATTCAAGGACGGCCTTCATGCGGCGATCGTCGGGGGCGACGAGACCGCGATCCGGCGCGATACCGGGACCAAGCTCGGCCTGCACTATGTGCTCCGCCTGGACCCCGGCGAAACGAAGCGGATCCGCCTGCGGCTGTCGGCTGGGGCGCGGACGCGCCCGCTCGATGCGGATGGCAGCGTCCGTAACCTACGCGTGGCCGAGGCCGACGCCTTCTACGACGACCTTGAGAATGGGATCGCCGACCCGGATGCTCGCGCGATCTTCCGGCAGGCCGCCGCGGGCCTGATCTGGTCGAAGCAGCTTTACGCCTACGATGTGCAGGTCTGGCTCAAGGGCGATCCGCTACAGCCAGTGCCGCCCCGAGAGCGCGATGGTGGCCGCAATACCTCCTGGCGACACTTCGCGGCATCCGACGTACTTTCGATGCCGGACAAGTGGGAATATCCGTGGTTCGCCGCGTGGGATCTGGCATTCCATTGCCTGCCGCTGGCGTTGCTCGATCCGGACTTCGCCAAGAAGCAGCTCATGCTTTTGACGCGCGAATGGTACATGCACCCGAATGGCCAGCTCCCGGCCTATGAGTGGGAGTTCTCCGACACCAACCCACCAGTCCATGCCTGGGCGACCTACCGGGTGTTCGAGATCGATCGCAGCCGCCGCGGCGGGCGCGGTGATCTTGCCTTCCTCGAAGGCGTCTTCCACAAGCTACTGATCAACTTCACGTGGTGGGTGAACCGTAAGGATGCAGGCGGCCGCAACGTCTTCCAAGGCGGCTTCCTCGGCCTCGACAATGTCGGCGTGTTTGACCGGTCTCGACCGCCGCCGGGCTTCGGCATGGTGCATCAGGCCGACGGTACCGCCTGGATGGCGATGTATGCCCTCAACATGATGCGCATCGCCCTGGAACTGGCGCTCCACAACGACGTCTACGAAAGCACCGCCTCCAAATTCTTCGAGCACTTTCTCCTCATCGCCGAGGCGATGACCGACATGGGCGGCGAGGGCTTCGGCCTATGGAACGAGGACGACGAGTTCTACTACGACGAGGTCGACATTCCCGGCGCTGGGCCGATCCCCTTGCGCGTTCGCTCCATGGTCGGGCTGGTGCCTCTTTTTGCCGTTGAAGTGATCGAGTCCTCCGTGCTCCAACGCCTGCCGGACTTCGCCCGGCGTCTTAACTGGTTACTGAAGAACCGCCCACATCTCGCATGCCTCGTCTCGCGCTGGGATGAAGGCGGAGTCAAAGACCGCAAGTTGCTGTCGCTGCTGCGCGGCCACCGGATGAAGGCACTATTGCGGCGTATGCTCGACGAGGCGGAATTCCTCTCGCCCTTCGGCGTCCGCTCGCTGTCGAAGGCGCATCGCGACCAACCCTATTCCCTGAACGAGTTCGGCGCCTCCCTCACGGTCCGCTACGATCCGGCCGACTCCACCTCAAATATGTTTGGCGGCAATTCGAACTGGCGCGGACCCGTGTGGATGCCGATGAACTACTTGATCGTCGAGGCCTTGCGCCGCTTTTACACCTATTATGGCGACGATTTCCTCGTAGAGTTTCCGACCGGCTCGGGGAAGATGCACACACTCGCCGCGATTGCCGACGCGCTCCAGGATCGCCTGCTCGCCCTCTTTACAAAGGACGGGGCCGGCCGCCGCCCATTCCTCGGCGACCGACCGGGGATCCCAGCGGCCGCGGGGGCCGAGGAGGCGCTCCTGTTCCACGAGTTTTTCGACGGCGACACTGGTCGTGGTCTCGGCGCCTCCCACCAGACCGGCTGGACGTCTCTGATCCTTAACTTTCTGCACGACCGGACGTAGCTGCGTTTGTCGGGCTCTCAGCGAGCGGATGCGAATCGATGCGGTTTGGCGCGAATTGCGCATGCGTGGCTGAAGTTGCGAGTCACCGCTTCGGAGGGCAGATCGGCCGTGTTCGGAACATTGTCGGCAACTGTTCGGTCGCTGCTCAAAGCTGTGATGTCGAAGACGGTTACCGCGCGGCAGGCAGAACTGGTCCAGCTCTTAGCCGAAGCCACACTGCCTATCCCCCGAGATCAAGGCTGACGATGAGTCGGTGCTTCGAAACCGTCGGCCTTGAGTGTATCTCCGAGAACGGCGGCGGGGCCGGGATCCGTTTCCAGGAGCGGAAGGGTTGATCACGGGTCCGCAGCTACTCGCAGCACGGCTCTCCATTCGCTGGGCGCCCAGGGATCTGGCTCAGCACGCCAGGGTGCCTGTGAGCGTCGTGGTGCGAGCCGAGAGCAGTCCCGGGGAGCCGATAGTCACGATTGCCCAGCTCAACGCTCTCATGCAGGCCCTACGGGCTGCAGGCGCTAGCTTCCCGCCCTCACGGCCCGAAGAGGCTTCTGGAGCGGATCAACCGTGAGCTTGTTCGGGCCAGGCGCAGCGAGCCTCAGAGGTGACAGTGCTGCTCCGCGTCCCACCGGACGCTACCTGTCGCCCCTCCGCATCGCCCTGAGTTTTGCTGGGTTCGACGCAGGCCCCGGCGTCTATCCTGCCGGAATGTGCAAAGACCTCGGTACTTCAGGAGGCGTCTGAGATTGGGACGTCAGGGCCGTCCTCGCTCGGAGTACCATCGTATCCGTCGAGCCACGCCTGTCGCTCGGGAGCGTCGGTTCGGTACGGGCAGCTATCCCTTGAGCGACCCATTGCCCGCGCATGCGCACCTTCTGCTATCGGCTGACAGATAAGGGGCTGTCGGGTATCCATGAATGTGCCGTCCTTCGTCCTTCGAGACTACCAAATTCAATGAAGGTGGCATCTCTATTGCAAAATTCCTGAGCCCGCCGTTCTTCGCGGACATGGTGCACCCCCGATTTCAGCTTGGAAGGATCCAAGGTGCGCCGCTGCTATCGGATCCACTCCTGCCCGGCATTGGCTGTAAACGCGAAGGCGCGGCCACTATGCATCTACGGGTTCCGTTGTCCGCTTGGACCAGATAATCCGCCCGGCATCGTCTCTCAGGGTGGCTACCCCCGATCTGTGGGCGAGTAAGAATGTAAACCGAGTGTTAGCTTCAGAGATTGCCACAGCCTCTGTTCGCGCCACGATTTGCTCGCTGGCAACCGAGATGCCGCTAGCGCACCGGCGATGGATGGAGCACTCGAGGTGGAACACAGCCATCCATTATCAAGTGCAATACGCCTGCCAGTTAGGGAGCAGCAGGTGGTTTCGGACGATGCCGCAAAAGATGCGGCGCACCCCGTCAGGAGTACGCCGCAAGTTGGCTCGTGGTCTCATCTACGAGCTGGCGCCTCTGGCAAAGCCCAGGCCATTGAAAAGTCCGCGCCGGCGAACCGAGCGGGCCAAGGTAAGGGCGTCTCATGGAGCGTCATGCCAGGCGACAGGCGAACTGTATCAGCGCTGCGAACATAGGTAAGCCTGCCGCGATGATAGGCGACTGACCGCGGATCCTGCGGCCGGTGCCAACCGGGTGGTCGATCCAAAGGTTTTCCGGTGCTTGCGTTTCTCCGATGGGTCCAGGCTGTGTGAAAACGGAAGCGCACGTCGGATTTGTAGAACAATATTCCATGCGGCAGACCTGCAGCCCCGCCAGAGGACGGCCCTAACGCGGTTTGGACATCCATTTCAGCGCTGCCCAGGGTGTCTTCGGAAAGATCCTTCTACCGCTACTGCGTTTTCCCACACCCTCGGTCGAAGCTTGCCGTTGACAGGCATCCGACGCCGCGGCAGGGCGGCCGGAACCCGCGAGCGCCGAGGAGGGGAAACTGCCATGCCGTCAGGCTCGTCGAACCGGACGGCGGGGGAAGCCCCGGGACGTGCACGAGAGCCGGTCCTGTCTCAGGATCCGCACGCCGTCCGCGAACCGCGCGAGAACAACCTCGAACGGGCGATCGGCCACGCGGTGCGTGAGCGCCGGAAGCGGCTGGGCATCACCTCCGCCGACCTCGCCGCGACCACGGGCCTGTCGCCCGGCATGCTCTCCAAGATCGAGAACGGCAACATCTCGCCGTCGCTGACGACGCTGCAGCTACTCGCGCGGTCCCTCGGAATGCCGATCACCGGCTTCTTCCGCGGTTACGAAGAGGTCCGCAACGCAGTCTTCGTGAAAGCCGGAGAGGGAATCGAGCTGGAGCGGCGCGGCACCCGGGCCGGCCATCAGTACAACCTGCTCGGCCATATCCACGAGAACACCAGCGGGGTCACGGTCGAGCCGTACCTGATCACGCTCACGACCGATTCGGACGTGTTCCCGACCTTCCAGCATACCGGGATGGAGTTCCTCTACATGCTGGAGGGCGAGGTCTTGTACCGGCACGGGGATCGGCACTTCCACATGCAGCCGGGCGACAGCCTGTTCTTCGATGCCGACACGCCGCACGGACCGGCTGAGCTGCTCGTGCTGCCGGCCCGTTACCTCTCGGTGATCGCCTATCCGCAATCCGGCACTGGCTGATCTTCCCCCGCGCATTCTCTGAAAGAAATTTTATTTCTTCGTAGTTGATTACCGCCGCGAAGGCCGCTTATGCTCCAGGCGAACCCGCATCGGAGGTGGGCCATGTGCGGCATCGTCGGATTGTTCCTGAAGGACCCTGCCCTGGAGCCGCAGCTCGGCGCGCTCCTGTGCGACATGCTCGTCACCATGACGGACCGTGGCCCGGACTCGGCAGGCCTCGCGATCTACGGGGCGCCGATCCCCAGCCTGTCGAAGATCACCGTGCAATCGGCCCGGCCCGAGGCGGATTTCGCCGGGCTGGAGCAGCGTCTGGTGGAGGTCTCCGGCGGCACGGCGAGCGTGGCGGTGAAGAGCACGCACGCGGTGATCACCGTCGCGACCGACCGGCTCGACGGGACGCGGGCCGCGCTGAAGAGCCTTCAGCCGAGCCTGCGCGTGATGGCCGCGGGCGAGAGCGTCGAGATCTACAAGGAGGTCGGCCTGCCGAAGGACGTGATCGAGCGCTTCGGGATCGCCGGGATGTCCGGCACCCACGGCATCGGCCACACCCGGATGGCGACGGAGTCGGCCGTGACCACGATGGGCGCCCACCCGTTCTCCACGGGCGCCGACCAGTGCCTCGTCCATAACGGCTCGCTGTCGAACCACAACAACCTGCGTCGAGCCCTGGCGCGCGACGGCATGGCCTTCGAGACCCAGAACGACTCGGAGGTCGCGGCTGCCTATCTCACCACCGCGATGGCGCGGGGGCGCGACCTCGGCGCGGCCCTGGCGGGGGCGCTGCAGGATCTCGACGGCTTCTTCACTTTCGTAGTCGGGACGAAATCCGGCTTCGGCGTGCTGCGCGACCCGATCGCCTGCAAGCCCGCGATCATGGCCGAGACCGACCGCTACGTCGCCTTCGGCTCGGAGTACCGAGCCCTCGTCGGCCTGCCGGGGATCGAGGCCGCCCGCGTCTGGGAGCCCGAGCCCGCGACCGTCTATTTCTGGGACCAGCGGCAGGCCGCCTGAGCCGTCCCCGCCGACCTCTCGTCACGGATCCTCCCGATGCCCGTCTTCGACTTGGCGGCCACGCCGCTGCGCGACCTGAACCAGGCCCTCCACGGCGTCGCCGCCGGCGCCAACGACACCGCCTTCGAAGTCCTCAACCCCCGGGGCCAGCACGCGGTGGCCGTGGGCATCGACGGTCCCGTCACCGTCACGGTGCGGGGGGCCGTAGGCTATTACTGCGCCGGCATGAACGACGGCGGCACCGTGACGGTGCAGGGCTCGGCCGGCCCGGGTGTGGCCGAGAACATGATGTCCGGCACCGTCGTGATCGAGGGCGACGCCTCGCAATATGCGGGCGCCACGGGCCGCGGCGGCCTGCTCGTCATCAAGGGCAACGCAGCCTCGCGCTGCGGCATCTCGATGAAGGGGATCGACATCGTCGTGCACGGCTCGATCGGGCACATGTCGGCCTTCATGGGGCAGTCCGGCTCCCTCGTGGTCCTCGGCGATGCCGGCGAGGCGCTGGGCGATTCGCTCTACGAGGCGAAACTGTTCGTGCGCGGCGCCGTGAAGAGCCTCGGGGCCGACTGCGTCGAGAAGGCGATGCGCCCGGAGCATCTGGAGCACCTCGCGGTGCTCCTGAACCGGGCCGGGGTCACGGACGCCCGGCCGGAGGAGTTCCGCCGCTACGGCTCGGCGCGCCGCCTCTACAGCTTCAACATCGACAACGCTGACGCGTACTGAGCGGGAGACCGGGCCATGACCTACCAGAACCCGCCGATGCCGCCGCGCAAGTCGGCGACCTTCGACGACCACACCCTAGCGGAGATCCGCCGGGCGGCGGCCACCGGCATCTACGACATCCGCGGCGGCGGCACGAAGCGCAAGCTCCCGCATCTCGACGACCTGCTGTTCCTCGGCGCCTCGATGTCGCGCTACCCGCTGGAGGGCTACCGGGAGACCTGTGGGACCGGGGTCAACCTCGGCACGCGCTTCGCGAAGAAGCCGATCGCCCTGAAGATCCCGATCACCATCGCCGGCATGAGCTTCGGATCCCTGTCCGCCAACGCCAAGGAGGCACTCGGCCGCGGCGCGAGCCTGGCCGGCACCTCCACCACCACGGGCGACGGCGGCATGACCGACGAGGAGCGCGGCCATTCCGAGATCCTCGTCTACCAGTACTTGCCCTCCCGGTACGGCATGAATCCCCGGGACCTCCGGCGCGCCGACGCCATCGAGGTGGTGGTCGGCCAGGGCGCGAAGCCCGGCGGCGGCGGCATGCTGCTCGGCCAGAAGATCTCCGACCGGGTCGCCGCCATGCGCGACCTGCCCAAGGGGATCGACCAGCGCTCCGCCTGTCGCCACCCGGACTGGACCGGCCCCGACGATCTGGAGATCAAGATCGGCGAGTTGCGCGAGATCACCGACTGGGAGAAGCCGATCTACGTGAAGGTCGGTGGCGCGCGGCCCTATTACGACACCGCCCTCGCCGTGAAGGCCGGCGCCGACGTGGTCGTCCTGGACGGCATGCAGGGCGGCACGGCTGCGACCCAGGACGTGTTCATCGAGCATGTCGGCCAGCCGACGCTGGCCTGCATCCGGCCCGCCGTGCAGGCGCTGCAGGATCTCGGCATGCACCGCACGGTGCAACTGGTGATCTCCGGCGGCATCCGCTCGGGCGCGGACGTCGCCAAGGCCATTGCGCTGGGGGCGGACGCGGTATCGATCGGCACCGCCGCCTTGGTCGCCATCGGCGACAACGATCCAGCGTACGAGGAGGAATACCGCAAGCTCGGCTCGACCGCGGGCGCCTACGACGACTGGCACGAGGGCCGCGACCCCGCGGGCATCACCACGCAGGACCCCGAACTGATGGCCCGCCTCGACCCGGTGCGCGCCGGCAGGCGGCTGGCCAATTACCTCAAGGTCATGACCCTGGAGGCGCAGACGATCGCGCGCGCCTGCGGCCACAACCATCTGCACAATCTGGAACCGGAGGATCTCGTGGCGCTGACCCTCGAGGCCGCCGCCATGGCCCGGGTGCCGCTCGCCGGCACCGATTGGTACCCCGGCAAACCGGGCTTCTAGTCCCTTCAACCCTGCCGGCCGCGCCGGGATGGGGCGCGGTCGGCTCTCGCCGATGCACGCTTATGGGGCTGCCGTGACGACCGACCTTTCCACCTACGCCGCCGAGCACGGCGTGAAGTACTTCATGATCTCCTACACGGACCTGTTCGGCTGCCAGCGCGCCAAGCTGGTGCCGGCGCAGGCGATCGGGGGCATGCAGCGGGACGGGGCCGGCTTCGCGGGCTTCGCCACGTGGCTCGACCTCACGCCGGCCCATCCCGACGTGTTCGCGTTGCCGGATGCCGCCTCGGTGATCCGCCTGCCTTGGAAGCCGGACGTGGCCTGGGTCGCGGCCGACTGCACCATGGAGGATGTCCCTGTCGGCCAAGCGCCCCGGGTGGTGCTGAAGCAGCTCGTCGCGCGGGCCGCCGCCGAGGGGCTGCGGGTCAAGACCGGCGTCGAGGCGGAGTTCTTCCTGCTGACGCCGGACGGGGCGGCGATCTCCGATCGTCACGACCGGGCGGAGAAGTCCTGCTACGACCAGCAGGCGTTGATGCGCCGCTACGACGTGATCGCCGAGATCTGCGACCACATGCTTGTGCTCGGCTGGAAGCCCTACCAGAACGACCACGAGGATGCGAACGGCCAGTTCGAGATGAACTGGGAGTACGACGACGCCCTGGCCACCGCCGACAAGCACGCCTTCTTCAAGTTCATGGTCAAATCGGTGGCCGAGCGGCACGGATTGCGGGCGACCTTCATGCCGAAGCCGTTCCCGGGGCTGACCGGCAACGGCTGCCATTGTCACGTCTCGGCCTGGAACACGGCGGGGACCGAGAACGCCTTCGCGGATCCCGACATGCCGTTCGGCCTGTCGGCCCGGGGACGGCACTTCCTCGGTGGAATCCTGCGGCACGCCCCGGCGCTCGCCGCGATCACCAATCCGACGGTCAACTCGTACAAGCGCATCAACGCCCCCCGCACGACCTCGGGGGCGACCTGGGCGCCCAACGCCGTGACCTGGACCGGCAACAACCGCACGCACATGGTGCGGGTCCCGGGGCCCGGGCGGTTCGAGCTGCGGCTGCCCGATGGCGCGGTCAATCCATATCTGCTCCAAGCGGTGATCCTCGCCGCGGGCCTCGACGGGCTGGCAACGACGGCCGATCCCGGGCCGCACAGCGATGTCGACATGTACCGAGAGGGCCATGCGGTCACAGGCGCCCCGCGCCTGCCGCTCAACCTGCTCGACGCCCTGCGCGCCTTCGAAGCCGACGAATCCCTGCGCGCGAACCTGGGGGACGCCTTCGCCTCTGCCTACCTCAAGCTGAAGCGCGGTGAGTGGGACAGCTACTGCGCCCATTTCACTGCCTGGGAGCGCGAGACCACGCTCGATGTCTGAGGTGGCAGTGGTGGCCCGGCGCCAACCAGCGGACCAGCTCTTGCAAGGTTCGCATCGATTCGGCCAACGAGATGCGGGATGCAGACCGACATGCGTGTGATCCATCGCATTCTAGGCAGCCGGCAGAATGCCGACCTGGCCCATCGCCTGCACCACCTCGCACATCACGGCACGGTGGACGTGCTCGTCGTGTCCAGCGCAGACGTCGCCCGGCGGCGGATCCGCGCGAAGACCCAGTCCGGCGAGGAGATCGCACTGGCCCTGCCGCGGGATGAGCCGCTCTTCGACGGCGCAGTGCTAGCGCTTGACGAGGACCACGCCATCGTTGCCCGGGTCGGTGCCGAGCGCTGGCTCCGCCTCGTCCCGGGAAGCCAGGCCGCCGCCCTCGAGCTCGGCTACCACGCCGGCAACCTCCACTGGCGCGTTCGCTTCGCCGACGGGGCGATCCTGGTCGCCCTGGACGGGCCGGCCGACGACTACCTTATCCGCCTAGGCGCCCTTGTGACGGACGGGCTGATGACGCACACGGTCCTCGGTGAGGCGGAGCCGTGCTGAGCCGGCTACTGTCCTTCCAGCAGGCCGACGCTGCCTTCCCCAGTGGGAGTTTCGCCTTTTCCAACGGTATCGAGGGGCTTGTCGCGAGCGATCCCACCTTCGACTCGGCCAGCCTGATCCGGGCGTTGACAGGCCTCGTCCGCTTCCGCTGGGCGGAGACCGATCGCGTCGCCCTAATCCTCGCCCATCGAATTGGCACCGATCCTGACCACCTCGGGCGCATCGACGCCGCCGTGGAGGCGGCCGCGCTCGTCGAGTCGATGCGCGTCGGCAGTCGGCGCAACGGCGCTTCCCTCCTGACCACGCATGCGCGGCTCGCGACCCCCGGAGCCGAAGACCTGCGTGCCGCCATCCGCGCCGGCCACATGCTGGGACACCTGGCGACCGTGCAGGGTGCCCTGTGGCGCGCCCTCGGCCTGTCGGAACCGGAGGCCGCCGCGGTCGCGGGCTACCAGCTCGTCTCCGGCCTCGTCTCGGCCAGCGTCCGGCTCGGTCAGGTGGGCGCCATTCAGGGCCAGAAGGCCCTTCAGGCGGTGCTGCCGCTCGTTGCTGAGATCGCTGAGCGTCCGCTGATCGAGGAGCCTGACGGCGCGATTGTTCTCACGGGCTTCACGCCGCTGATCGAGGTCGCCGCCATGCGACACGCCCGCGCCGATCTGCGCCTGTTCGCCAACTAGGGAGCGTAGGATGCTGCTCACGCCCACCGAGCTGGAACGACTCACGATCTTCACCGCGGCCGAACTCGCCCGCAAGCGCCGGGCACGCGGCCTCAAGCTCAACTATCCTGAAGCGGTCGCGTTCATCACCGACGAGATCCTTGAGGGCGCGCGCGACGGGCGCAGCGTCGCCGACCTCATCGGCTGGGGATCGACGATCCTGTCGACCGAGGATGTCATGCCGGGTATCGGCGCGATGCTGCCGATCCTGCAGGTGGAGGGCGCATTCCCGGACGGGACCAAGCTCGTCACGGTCCACGAGCCGATACGCGCCCGCGAGGGTGCCCCCACCGATACCCTCGAACCCGGTGCGATCCTGCCGGCGGAAGGCGCGATCGAGCTCGGGGCGGGTCGACCGCGAGTGACCCTCGATGTGGTCAACACCGGCGACCGCCCGGTGCAGATCGGTTCGCACTATCATTTCTTTGAGGTCAACCGGGCACTCGACTTCGATCGGGCCGAGGCGCTCGGGCACCGCCTCGACATCCCGGCTGGGACGGCGGTCCGCTTCGAACCGGGCCAGCGCAAGACCGTGACCCTGGTCGGCTTTGGCGGCGCCCGTGAGCTGACCGGCCTCAACGACCTGACGCAGGGGACATTGCCCGACGCTTCGGCGCGGGCGGCAGCGCTCGCCCGCGCGAAGTCCCGCGGCTTCAAGGGCGCCTGAGGAAATTGCCATGGTGACGATCCCCCGCCGTGACTACGCCGCCCTGTATGGGCCGACCACCGGCGACGGTATCCGGCTCGCCGACACCTCCCTGGTGGCCGTCGTCGAGCACGACCACGCCGTGTACGGGGACGAGTGCCTGCACGGTGGCGGCAAGACCCTGCGCGACGGGATCGGGATGGCGCCCGGGGTGACCGCGGCTCAGGGGGCCCTCGACTTCCTCCTCTGCAACGTCGTGGTGATCGACCCGGTGCTGGGCATCCAGAAAGGCGATCTTGGCATCAAGGACGGACGGATCGTGGCGCTCGGCAAGGCGGGCAACCCGGCGATCATGGACGGCGTCGACCCGCGCCTGATCGTGTCGGCCGGCACCACGGTACGGGATTGCGAGGGCCTGATCGCGACGCCCGGCGGCATCGACGTGCATGTGCACTTCGACTCCGCCGCGTTGCCGAACCACGCGATTGCGTCGGGTGTCACGACACTGCTCGGCGGCTCGCTGGGGCCGATCACGGTCGGCATCGATTCCGGCGGCCCGTTCAACACCGGCATGATGCTTCAGGCCGCCGAGGCCTGGCCGGTCAATTTCGGGTTTCTCGGACGCGGCAACACCCACCGACCAGCCGCCCTAAGAGAACAGCTCGAGACCGGCGTCCTGGGCCTGAAGATCCACGAGGATTGGGGCGCGATGCCGGCGGCGATCGACGCTTGCCTCGGCTTCGCCGACGAACACGACTTCCAGGTCCAACTCCACACCGACACGTTGAACGAGTCGGGTTTCGTGGAAGACACGCTGGCGGCGATCGGCGGCCGTACCATCCACATGTACCACACCGAGGGGGCCGGGGGCGGCCACGCGCCGGACATCATCCGGGTCGCCGGCCTCCCGCACTGCCTGCCGTCGTCGACGAATCCGACCAACCCGTACACGGTCAACACCTTCGACGAGCACCTCGACATGACGATGGTGTGTCATCACCTCAACCCGGCCCTGCCGGAGGATGTGGCCTTCGCCGAGAGCCGCATCCGCGCCCAGACCATCGCGGCCGAGGACGTGCTGCACGATCTCGGGGCGATCTCGATGCTCGGCTCCGACAGCCAGGGGATGGGCCGAATCCACGAGGTCATCTGCCGGACCTGGCAGCTAGCCTCGAAGATGAAGGACCAGCGCGGCCTGCTGCCCGAGGACAAGCCGGGATTCGGCGACAATGCCCGAATCAAACGCTACATCGCCAAATACACAATCAACGCGGCACGGACCTTCGGCATTCAGGAGCACATCGGTTCGCTCGAAACGGGCAAGATGGCCGACATCGTCGTCTGGCGGCCGGCCTTCTTCGGGATCAAGCCGGAGTTGGTGATCAAGAGCGGTTTCATCGCGTGGGGCGCGATGGGCGATTCCGCCGCTTCGTTGATGACCTGCGAGCCGATGCTGATGCGGCCGCAATGGGGCGCCTTCGGCCGTGCCAAGCAGACGCTGTCGGCCTGCTTCGTCCACCCCCTGGCGATCGAGGCCGATCTCGGCGGCCGGCTCGGCCTCCACAAGGCGCTCCTGGCCGCCCGCGGAACGCGCACGCTCACGAAGGCCGACATGCTCTGGAACGACGTCTGCCCGGACATCCGCGTCGACCCGCAGACCTTCGACGTCTTCGTGGACGGCGTGCTCGCCACCTGCGAGCCAGCCCGGACCCTGGCTCTCGCCCAACGCTACATGCTGCGCTGAGTGCGCACCGCCCCCGTCATCCCTTTCACGGCCCGTACCCTCATGACCGACTCAACACCCGCGAACGCCGCCCGGATCGGTATCGGCGGCCCGGTCGGATCCGGCAAGACCGCCTTGATCGAACGGCTGATTCCCGTGCTGCAGGCGCGTGGCGTCGATCTAGCCGTCATCACGAACGATCTTGTCACAAAGGAGGATGCCGAGCGGCTACGCCGCTCGGGGCTGATCGATCCGAGCCGCGTCGAGGCGGTGGAGGCCGGCGCCTGCCCACACACGGTGATCCGCGAGGACCCGACGCTCAACATCGCCGCGGGCGACGTGCTGGAGGCCCGCTTCCCGGGACTCCAGTTACTCATCTTCGAATCGGGCGGCGACAATCTTGCTTCGACCTTTTCTCTCGACCTCGTCGACTGGTGGATCTTCGTGATCGATGTGGCCGGCGGCGACGACATTCCCCGCAAGCGCGGCCCCGGCGTGCTGCGCTGCGACCTCCTCGTGATCAACAAGGTCGACCTCGCGCCCCATGTCGGTGTCGACCTCGACGGGATGCTGGCGGAGTCCAACAGGATCCGCGCCGGCAAGCCGGTCCTCGCTACGAACGCACGGTCTGGCTTCGGCATCGACCGGGTGGCCGACGCCATCGGCCGTGCCGTGCTGCTCGCGCCCTAGCCGTGTCCGACGACATCCGGACCGGTCGACGTGCGATGGCGCGGCTCGGCTTCGTGCGCGGCGGCGGCACCAGCGTGCTCGCCGATCAGTACGTGCCGTACCCATTCCACATCACGCGTCCGTTCCGCCTGTATACGCAGCGCCCGGACCTGATCACGCTGTACCTGCAATCGGCCTCCGGTGGCCTTTACCGCGGCGACCATCTCAGCCTCGACATCGCGATGGGACCGGGCGCGGCGGCGCACATCACCACCCAGGCCGCCACGGTCGTCCACCGCAGCGCCGAGCGGCCGGCGCGACAAGACACGCGGATCCACGTCGGCGCAGACGCCTTCCTGCACTGGGTTCCCGATCCGCTGATCCTATTTCCTGACGCAGGCCTGGCGGCGTCGACACGCGTCACGCTGGAGGCCGGTGCCCGCGCCGTCGTGTCCGAGAGCATCGCCTGCCATGACCCCGAGGGTCGCGGCAGGCCCTTCGATCAGGTCGCATTGTCGCTCGGTATCGAGGCGTCGGACGGGGCGGTTCTGTTCCGCGAGCGCGCCTGCATCACCGGCACCGATTTCCAGGATCCGGCCTCGCCGCTCGGCCCGTGGCGGGCCTACGGCGCGCTCGCCATCCTCGGGCCGTCGTCTTGCATGCCGGGCCCCGAGGCGGTCCAAGCTGCCGCTGACAGCACCGGCTGCTGGACCGGCCTCAGCCCGCTGCCGAACGGTGCCGGGCTCGGCCTCCGGCTTCTCGCTCCCGATGGCGGCACCCTGGCGGCAGGGCTGGAAGCAGCCGCGGGCCGCGCTTTTGCAGCCTTGACCGGCCTCGAACCGGCGCGCCGCCGCAAGTAGCGGCCGTTGCTCGGAGCACGCCGGCGCCGATATGAGCAAGCTGCCAATGATTTCATCTTGAAGAAATTTATGTTCTTTGGAAGAAATTGACGTGTGGGGAGGATGCCGTGCGTAACGGCTCGTCCGGTACGGATGAGGCGGCTCACCCTTTTGGATGACCTGAAGGATTAGCCCCCATGGCGACAGACGATCCTGTGCATTCTGCGCTGCGCCGCCGCCTGCTGCTCGGCCTTGCGACGGCCCCACTGGCCGCATCCCTGTCGCGGATCGCTGTGGCGCCGGCCTTGGCAGCGGATGTTGGCGGACTGGCGGTCACCGACAGCGAAGTGACGGTGGGCATTCTTCACTCCATCACCGGCACGATGTCGATTTCCGAGACGGGACCAAGCCAGGGCGAAAAGCTCGCGATCCAACAGATCAACGATGCTGGCGGTATTCTCGGCCGCAAGATCAAGATCATTCAGGAGGACGGCGCCTCCGACTGGCCGACCTTCGCCGAGAAGGCCAAAAAGCTCCTCGTAAACGACCACTGCGCCGCGGTGTTCGGCTGCTTCACCTCGGCATCCCGCAAGGCGGTGTTACCGGTTTTCGAACAGTACAAAGGTCTTCTCTACTACCCGACATTCTACGAGGGTTTGGAGCAGTCCAAGAACGTGTTCTACACAGGCCAGGAGGCGACGCAGCAGATCCTCGCCGGTCTCGACTGGGTCCACAAGGAGAAGGGCGGCGACAGCTTCTACTTCATCGGCTCGGATTACATCTGGCCGCGTACCTCGAACAAGATTGCCCGGCGGCACATCGAGACTGCGCTCAAGGGCAAGGTCGTAGGCGAGGAGTACTTCCCGCTTGGCCATACCCAATTCAACTCGGTGATCAACAAGATCAAGCTCACTAAGCCGAAGGTGATTTTTGCGACGATCGTGGGCGGCTCGAACGTAGCGTTCTACAAGCAGCTTAAAGCGGCCGGCATCGACCTGTCGAAGCAAGTTCTCATTACGCTGTCAGTCACGGAGGACGAGGTCGACGGCATTGGCGGCGAGAACATTGCAGGGGCTTATTCATGTATGAAGTACTTCCAGTCGATCGATAATCGGAACAATAAGGCGTTTGTCACTGCGTTCAAAAAGATGTGGGGCGAGAAGACGGTGATCGGCGACGTCACGCAAGCCGCATATCTCGGCCCGTTCTTGTGGAAAATGGCCTGCGAGAAGGCCGGCTCGTTCGACGTCGAAAAGGTGGTGGCAGCCTCTCCGGGTCTTGAGTTCGAGAATGCGCCGGAAGGCTATGTCAAGATCGACGAAAATCATCACCTCTGGTCGAAGACCCGGGTCGGCAAGGCCAGGCCCGATGGTCAGTTCGAAATTGTCTACACCAGCCCGGAACTGATCAGGCCAGATCCATTCCCGAAAGGTTATCAATAATACTAGGCCAAAGACCGATCTGAGCCGACGCTGATCATGCCAGGCACCGGTCCCTTCTTTCGTACAAGGGCGGGAGCCCGTCGCGCTGCTGCGAGGTGTCCGAAATGACGCTCGAACAGGTCGTGCGGCTCCACGCGGCAAGCCAGTAGTCCCCAATCTTGCTCCAATGGCATCACAGGGGCTTCGATGAGTACCGCCCAAAGCCGATCGGCTGTTTGATAAGGCAGCTCTGACTGAATTTGGCCGGGACGCACGGTGGATGGCGGACCGGTTCTCGGTGGAGGAACCGGTGACGACCTCCGCGGCTCTACCGACAGGGGGATAGTCGGGATAGGCAGGGGTATGCCCAGCGACGTAACCACAACCCTCCAGGTGATGACGGAGCCGTGCCAGGAAGCCCCCGAGCTGTTTCGCTGGGTCCTGACGCGCTCAGACGGAGGACCGACACATAGCCGGTCTTCGATCGCCTACCATACTGAGCAAGCGGCACGGTCGGACGCCGAAGCGATAGCTCGCACGCTAAATGCCGCGCTCGCAGCGACCACGTCCCGTCGAGCGAGGTCGCCCCACGGAGCGCTCCGACGACGCAATTCCGGATGAGTGCCTGCAGGGACAGCAGGCCAGAGGCTTCCGCTGGGTCGGGGTAGCCACGATCGTGTCGGTGGTTCGGGCGGCAGTGCAACCGGTTTCACCGATGGACCGGGGCTGCCCGGCGTCAGTGTTCGCTAGTAGCCCGCGCTATGGCTCGACCGAGGGCGAACAGCAGCACATCTGCGGCGGCCCGAACTTCGGCCGGCGTATCGTCACTCAGCGTCCGCTTCAACGCGATGGCCAGCTCGGTGGTCCGGTCCAAGGGGCCTTCCAGCGTAGCCGGACCGCTGAGGACGTAGCGCTCGCCGCCCTCACGCATCTCGGTGATGTCGATCAAAATCCCACACACACGCACCGGACGCGCGGCCTCATCCCGGACGACACGCCCGCGGCTGAGCAGCCAGCGGACGGCTCCCCCCTCGGCGATCACGCGGAATTCCGCCAGCATCAAACCACCTGCCAGAACGGCCGCCTGGACTTGTTCAGCCAGCCACTCGTGATCAGCCGGGTGGACAGTCGCGATGGCGCCGAGCCCGACGATCTCCCGTTCGGCCAGCGCTGCATCACCGGTCAGAAGTCGAGCCGCACCGGCATCGTAGACCATCGTCTCGCGGAGGATGTCCCAATCCCAGGTCCCCACGACACACGAGGCGTCGAGGGCCGCGCAGCCGGTCTAAAGGCTCGCTGAAGCCGTCGATCGCGTTGATCAACGTCATGGACCGCTGCCCCATTGCCGCACCCTCTTTCCGACCCGTGATCGTTTTATACCCATTCTGATACGGACTAATCACCTCCAGCACCTGACAAAATTTCGAGCTTGGGTTGTAGCCACGGTCCCGCTACATCGCGATTTGGGCGGTGCTGACCCACCACTTTTCTCAAGCCCGGGAGCCGACCTTGTGCGACGACCCGACGATTTCGAGCGCTGCCGTTCGCTCTATGCAGTCGATCAGATCACTCAACCGTATCGCCGAATTGCTTGGTGTCCCTGCGTCGAGCTTTTACAGCCAAGACGGTAGCCACACCGAACTAAGCGGCACCGCCATCCTGGATTTGATCGACGCTCATCTTGCAGCGATCAACAGCGAGCGGCAAAAAAACTTCTTGGCGGCGGTGCACGCCATGGTGGAGGCTCATCGGAATACAACTACGAACGAGTCCTAGGGTGACGTCATCTGGCCGAAGGTCGTCAACTCGCGGTCGGCCGCCCGCAGCAGTAACTTGAAGCTTCCGGCAAAGGCCTATCGCGGCGTGCCTCGTTGCGTAGCGTGCCCTTATGCGAATCACCCGGCGAAACAGCCGTCGCGCTGAATGTCCGCTATGGGTGAGCGGCCGAGGCTCCTTGAATGACCGGGATGGGCGCAAACCAGCCGGTTGGTCCTTGCCGGAAGCAGGATGACAGTTTCGGAGTTGAAGCGCTGAAGAAGCGGGCGAGCCCTTTCCGACCCAACGGGGCTCTGGCGACCTCACCGCAGCGTCAGGGAGCGAGGCAGGTCCGAAAGGGGCTCGGCCCCATGCGCGGTGACGATGACGGTTTCGGATGCGCCGACGGTCCAGGCGCCATAGCGGCGCAAGGTCGCCGGCAGGTGGAAGACCATGCCTGGCTCGATCGGCCGGTCGACGCCGGTGAAGAGGCTGAGCAGCCCCCCCTCGCCCCAATCGGGCGCGAAGGCGATACCCATCGAGTAGCCGATGCGCTTGCGGAAGGCTGGGCCGTAGCCCGCCGCATTGATGATGGCTTGAGCGGCCTCGTGAGGGACGGAGCAGGGCCGGCCCGGTCGTATCGCGTCGAGGGCCGCGTCGAGGGCTCGCAGCGCGCAATCCATCATCCGCCGCGCCTCGGACGGCGGCTCGCCGATCCAAACGCTGCGCATCAGCGCCGCGTGGTAGCGGGCATGGCTGCCTGCGAGTTCGAGGAACACCGCATCGCCCGGTTCCAGCCGGCGCCGGCGCCACGTCATGTGCGGTAGCCCGCTGCGGGGGCCCGACGAGATCAGGGGCTCCATCGCCATCGCCTCGGACCCGGCCGTCGTGGCGGCGGCGAGCATGGCGGCGGCGACCGCGTTCTCGTCGTTCCCCACTGTGCAGGCCGCGATGCCGGCCGCGAGCCCGGCCTGTGCGTAACGTGCGGCGGCCCGGATCGCCTTCAGCTCGACCGCTGACTTCACTGTGCGCAGGGGGCCGAGGAGGCCCGACCCGTCCGGAACCGGGTCGATGCCGAGCGCCGTGCCGATCCGCGCCGCCAGGGCGGGCGAGACGAACCAGCCGTCCCGCTCCAGCGCCGGCCGGGCGAAGCCCCGGCGGCGCACGAGATCGGCCAGGGCGTCGGCCGGGTCGGTCCCGTCTGGATAGGCCTGGATGTCGTTGAGCCAGGTATTGGCCGCCGCCCCCGGCAATTCGAGCTGGCGCACCAGCAAGGCCGGCTCTCCCTCCACCGGCAGCACGAGGGCCTGAAAGGCGAAGTAGCCCGCCGTCTGGCGGCCGGTCAGCCAGTAGATCGCCTCCGGACCGGTCACAACCAGGGCATCGTGGCCGGCGGCGGCGATTGCAGCCCGTGCCGCCATCTGCCGCGCGGCGAACTCCGCCTCCGGGAAGGCCGCCTCACAGCCGCGCAGGTTCGCAAATTCATCCATCGCGCCGCCACAACTTAGAATTCGCTCAGGCGGCGAATAATGCCCAGCTTGAAGTTTTCGAGATGAGCCGCGATGGCATCGGCCGCCGCCGCCGCGTCCCCGGCTCGCAGGGCGGCGACCACCGCCAAGTGCTCGCGATGCACTGCCTCGAACCGTTCGGGCATCCGGCTCAGGTTAAACATCTGCGTCTTAAGCCGCAGATCCTTGATCGTCTTGGCCAGGATCGCATTTTGACTGTGATCGGCGAACAGTTCGTGGAAACGGCGGTCGACCTCCCAGTTGCCCGGGGCATCCGGATCCCCCGCCGCCAGCAGCGCCTCGATCTGTCCCTGCAAATCCTCCAGCACGGCGTCGGCGATCCGGCCCGCGGCGAGCACGACGCTCTCCCGTTCCAGCAGGCGGCGGACGTGCAGGATCTCGATCAGCTCGCGCAGGGAGAACTCCTTCACGACGAGCATCCCGCCGGGCTGCCGCTCGATCAGGCCCTCGGTCTCCAGCCGCGACATCGCCTCGCGGGTCGGTGTGCGCGAGATGTCGAGCATCTCGGCGAGGCGACGCTCGTGCAGCACGGTCCCGGCCGGAAGGTCGCGCCGCACCAGCATGTCGAGCAGCTTGTCATAGGCCATCTGACCCAGGCTCTGTTCGCGCCGGGCGTTGAGCGCCGTCGTGTACGACGATGCGTCAAGGGTCTTCATCGGTTCCTCCCGGAGCGGCCGGCCGGGCCGCCCCCGTCTTCTTGTCGGTATGCCGTGTCGCCGCCGCCTTTCACATGGCGTTCGTGCGGATCGGCTCCTTCGGCGCCGGGTCATAGCCGATCAGCGGGGTGATGAGCTTGGCATAGGTGCCGTCGGCGACCATCCCGGCGAGGGCTTTGTTGACGGCCGCATGCAGGTTCGGCTTCCCCTTCTTGATGGCAAAGCCCTTCTGGATGGTGCTGAGCGGGGTTTCGATCATCACCAGCGGCAGCTTGCGGGCCTTGATCGCGTAGTTGCCGGCCACCGCGTCGTTGATCACCGCGTCGATGTTGCCGCCGACGAGGTCCTGCATGGCGTCCGCGGCGGTCTTGTAGCTCTTCAAGGTGGCGCCGTGGTCCTCGGCGAGCTTTCCGAAGGTCGAGGCCGAGAGGGCGCCCACATTCCGGCCCTTTAGATCGTCCGGACCCTTGATGCCCGTATCCTTGCGGGTGACGATCCGCGCCCCGGATTCGAGCCACCCGTCCGCGAAGGCGACCTGCTTCTGCCGGGCGGGCGTGATGTCCATCGACTCGCTGGTGATGTCGTACTGATCGGCCATCAGGCCGATCAGCAGGGCATCGAACTTGACGTTCACGGGGCTGTATTCGAGCCCGAGCCTGCGGCAGACCTCGCGCATCACCCGGACCTCCAGCCCGTCGAGCTCGCCGCTCGGCGTACGCATGCTGAAGGGCGCGAAGGTGCTGTCGGTCGCCACGATCAGCTTGCCGGGCTCGATCAGTTCCAGCTTGCCCTCGGCCGCGCGGACCGCGGGAGCAGCCAGCAGGCTGGTGCAGAGGGCAGCGAGTGCGAGGAGGTGTCGGCGGTTCATAGCAATCTCCGATGTTGGGACGGGGCGAGAGGTGTGAGCCGCGGCCCGACTCGCGGCAGGCGCTGCTCAGGACAGACGGGCGTAGCGCCGCTCGAAGTAGGCGGAGAGCTGCGACAGGATCGACGTGAGGCCGAGGTAAATCAGCGCCGCCGCGATGTAGAAATCGAACGGGCGAAACGTGGTGGCGATCATGAGCTGGGCGTAGAGGGTCAGCTCGACCACCGTGATCGTCGAGAGCAACGACGTGTTCTTGACCGACGAGATCGCCTCGTTGGTGAGCGAAGGCAGGATCATGCGGAAGACCTGCGGCATTACGATCCGCGCCATCATGATCCGCGGGTTCATGCCCAAGGCCAAGGCCGATTCCATCTGACCCCGGGGGATCGCCGCGAGGCCGGCACGGATGGTCTCGGCTACGTAGGCGCCGCTGCTGACGCCCAGCGCGATGATCCCGGCGGTGATCGGCGACAGCTTCACGCCGATCTGCGGCATGCCGAAATAGACGATGAACACCTGGACAAGGGTCGGCGTACCCCGAATAAACCAGACGTAGAAGCTCGCCAGGGCCCGGAAGGGAGCGAAGGACGAGCGCTTGCCTAGCGCCCCGAGCAGGCCGCAGACCCAGCTCACAAGAATACTCGCCACCGTGACGCCGAGAACGACGATGGTCGCCGAGAGAAAGCCGGGGCCGTAGGTGACGACCTCTTCCGAGAGGCTGAGCCACCAGTCCTGAATTGCCGTGACGCTCATCACCGTCCGAACTCCCCGCTGGATATGCGGCTACTCACGCCGAGTGCCCGAGGCCGGTCGGCTCGTGCAGCACACGCCGGAGGAAGTGGCGCAACCGCTCGCTCCGAGGGGCACCGATGACTTCCTTAGGCGGGCCGTCCTCGGCGATCACGCCACCGTCGAAGAACAGAGTGCGGGTGCCGACGTCGCGGGCGAAGGCCATCTCGTGGGTGACGAGCAGCATCGTCATCCCATCCGCCGCGAGGGAGGCCATCAGCGCCAGCACCTCGCCCACCAGCTCAGGATCGAGGGCCGAGGTCACCTCGTCGAACAGCATCACCTTGGGTGCCATCGCCAGGGCGCGCACGATCGCCACGCGCTGCTGCTGCCCACCCGAGAGCTTCGACGGGTAGGCTTGCCTCTTCTCGTAGAGGCCGATGCGCTCTAGCAGCGCCTCAGCTTCCTCCACCGCCTGCCGGCGCGGCATTCGTCGCACTCGGATCGGCGCCTCGACGACGTTCTCCAGCACGGTCATGTGCGGCCAGAGATTGTAGCTCTGGAAGACCATGCCGATCCGCGCCCGCAATTCGCAGAGCTGCTGCGGGGTCGGCTGACGACGGGCGCCCAGCTCGTAGTCGAAGGCGAATCGCTCGAAATCCATGAAGCCAGAGGTCGGCGTCTCCATAAGGTTCAGGCACCGCAGGAAGGTGCTCTTGCCCGAGCCGCTCGCGCCGATGATCGACACCACTTCGCCCTCGTGGATATCGAGGGAGATGCCCTTCAGGACCTCATTGGCGCCGTAGCTCTTGTGCAGCTTCCTGATCTTCAAAAGCGGCGTCTTGGCGACTTCGATCTCCGTCATCGTTCACCCTAAATCGTTGTCATCGTTTCGAATTTTATTGCAATACTGTGATAGTACTTGAACCTATCGATCTATTCGCTCTACCGTTCAAGAATATTACCGTGATATGCTGATCTGTATTGGATTTTCATGTTGCCAGTATCGAGGCGATGCGATACACTCATCGGTATACCACCGGCATTCAAGCGGTATTTATGAGCAGGGCTGCCTCGTACGTGTTCACTGAGCCTTCCTTCCCCCGTTCCCCCTCCGCGGAACCGTCGGGCGTCTGCCTCATCGTTCAGCCGATCCACGCAGCCGGGCTGGCCCGTCTCCGGGCGGCGGGGCTTGAGCACCGGATCGCCACCGACCTCGCCCCCGCGACTCTCGTCCGCGAGGCGGCCGACTGTGTCGCGGTGATCACGCGCAACGGCGGCTTCCCCGCAGAGGCGGTGCTGGCCGCGCCCCGGCTGAGGGTGATCGGGGTTCATGGCACCGGGACTGACCCGGTGGCCGTTCCCGAGGCGACGAGGGTAGGAATTCCGGTCGTCAACACGCCGGGGGCCAATGCCCAGTCCGTCGCCGAGCATGCGATCGGCCTGATCTTCGCCCTGGCGAAGGCGATCCCGCAGGCCGACCGGGCCATGCGGGAAGGCGACCACGATTTCCGCTACGGGGCGCGCCTCGTGGAACTCGCCGGGCTGACGCTCGGTCTCGTCGGGTTCGGTGCCATCGGGCAAGCGACCGGCCGACTGGCGGCGGCCCTCGGCATGGAAGTGCTCGCCTACGGCCCGACACGGCCCGACTCCGATTTTCAGGCCATAGGGGCCGAGCGCGCCACCTCCCTGCCGGACCTCCTCGCCCGGGCCGACGTGGTCTCCCTGCACCTGCCGCTCACGCCCCTGACCCGTGGGCTGATCGGTTCGGGGGAGCTGACCCGCATGAAGGCTGGCGCTTTTTTGATCAACACCGCCCGTGGCGCCTTGGTGGACGAGGGTGCCCTGGCCAAGGCTCTCGCTGCTGGGACCATTGCTGGCGCGGGGCTCGACGTGGTGTCGGGGGACGCGCTCGCGCACGACCATCCGCTCCATGGGGAGCGCCGGGCGATCCTTACCCCCCATGTCGCGGCATCCACCGAGGCGGCCCTGATCCGTGCGGCCGAGCGGGTCGCCGGGCAGGTGGTCGACGTGCTCGCCGGCCGCCGCCCACCGAACCTCGTCAACGCGGAGGTCTGGGATCGGCGGCGGCAGGGTGAACCGTCCGCGGAGTTTCCGGCATGAACGGGTTAGGGGCTGCAACGGGCGCAGATTTGATCGCCATCGACCCGGACTTCTGCGCCGGACTGTTCGCGCAGCTCCTGTCCTTCAGCCACGACGAGCCCGGGGTCACGCGGGCTGCCTACGGCGAGGGGGAGGAGCGGGCCCACGCCCTTATGCGAGCGACCGGGCTCGCACTGGGTCTGAGGCCCGAATGCGATGCCGCCGGCAATCTCTTCCTGACAATGCTGGGACGCGACCCGGCACTGTCACCCTGGATGGTCGGCTCGCATGTGGATACGGTACCGCACGGTGGTAACTTCGATGGTGCGGCCGGGGTGATTGGTGGCCTCGCAGCCCTTGAAGCCCTGCGCCGGGCGGGCCTCGTGCCGGCGCGCCCGGTGACGGTGGCGGTGTTCCGAGCCGAAGAGAGCGTGTGGTTCCCTGCCTCCTATGTCGGCAGCCGCGCCGCCTTCGGCTTACTGCCGCCCGACGTGCTCGACCTGCCCCGCGCCGATTCCGGCCGGAGCCTGCGCGAGCACATGGCTGAGCTCGGCCTGCGGCCGGAGGCTGTGGCGCGGGGCGAGCGGCTGCTCGACCCGACGCGGATCCACGGTTTTGTGGAAATGCATATCGAACAGGGTCCGGCGCTGGAGGCGACCGGGGTCCCGGTAGGCTTCGTCACGGCGATCAGCGGCAGCTTCCGCTACCGCAAGGCCGCCTGCTTCGGCCGCTACGGCCATTCCGGCGCGGTAGCGCGGTCCGAGCGCAGCGACGCCGTCTTCGCCCTCGCCGACCTGATCACCGGCCTCGATGCCCTGTGGGGCACGCTGGAGGCGGAGGGGCGGCCGGCCACGATCACGCTGGGCGAGGTCGGCACTGACCCGGTCCAGCACGCCTTCGCCAAGATCCCCGGCGAGGTCCGCTTCTGCCTCGACGTGCGCAGCACCGAGCCCGCCGTTCTGGACCGGATCGAGGCGGCCTTGGCCGAATTGGTTGCCGCCATCGAGGCCGCCCGCGGCGTGCGCTTCGTCCTGGGCGAGCGCACTGGCAGCACGCCGGCCCGAATGAGCTCAGCGTTGGTCGAGGCCCTGTCGGGCCATGCGCATCGGCTCGGGATGCCGTTCCGGACCATGCCGAGCGGGGCGGGACACGACACCGCGACCCTCGCCGGCCAGGGCGTGCCAAGCACGATGATCTTCATCCGCAACCAGAACGGCAGCCATAACCCGCACGAGGCGATGCGGATCGAGGATCTGTGCGCCGCCGCGGCCCTGGTGGCGCACCTCGTCGCAGAAGCCTGACCCCGCAGACAGAACCCACGCGAAAGGATGCACCGATGATCGTCGATCTGAACTGCGACATGGGCGAGGGCTTCGGCGTCTATCGCCTCGGCGACGACGCCGAGATGCTGACGGTGGCGACCTCCGCCAACATCGCCTGCGGCTTCCACGCGGGTGACCCGCTGGTGATGCACGAGACCCTGCGCGGCGCCGCCGCGAACGGCGTGCAGGCCGGCGCGCATCCAAGCTTCCTCGACCTTTGGGGCTTCGGCCGGCGGCCGATCCACGGCGAACGCCCGGCCGACATCGAGAAGGCGGTTCTCTACCAGGTCGGCGCCCTCCTGGCGCTCGCCCAGGATGCCGGCTGCCCGGTCCGCCACGTGAAGACGCACGGGGCGATGGGCAACATGGCCAACGAGGATGCCGACCTCGCCGTAGCGGTGGCGCGGGCGATCCGCACTCTCGACCGCGACCTGATCTTCGTGGTCATGCCGGGCCTGGAGACCGAGAAGGCCGGCGAGAAGCTCGGCCTGCTGATCGCCCGCGAGATCTACGCCGACCGCGCCTACGCGGATGATGGCTCCCTCGTCTCGCGCAGGCTACCCGGCGCCGTGCTGCACGATCCCGACTCCGTCTCGGAGCGCGTGATGCGGATGTTGGAGGATGGGGCGATCACCAGCCTATCCGGCCGGCGCATCCCGACTCGGATCGACACGATCTGCGTTCACGGCGACACGCCCGGCGCCGTCGCCATGGGACGCCGCCTGCGCGAGGATTGCTCCGCCAAGGGCATCGGTCTGCGTCCAATGGCTGAGGTGCTTGGTGTCTGAGCCTGGCTATCGCCTCCTCGATTGCGGCGATCGTGCCCTGACGGTCGAACTTGGCAAGACGGTTGATCCTGCGGTCAACGCGCAGGTCATCGCCCTGGACGAGGCGATCCGCGGCGCTGGACGACCGGGCCTCTTGGAGACGGTGCCGACCTATCGCTCGCTCCTCGTCCTCTACGACCCTGACCGGTTGCCCCGGGTCGAACTCGCGGCGCTGATCGCCGCCCATTGGCCGCCCCCGGAAGCAGGGGCCGGCGCGGGCCGCCGCTGGCGGGTACCAGTCCACTACGGCGGCGAGCACGGGGCCGACCTCGCCTCGCTTGCGGCCGGGGCGGGCTTGAGCCCGGAGGAGGTGGTCGCCGTCCATGCCGGCCGCGATTACTGCGTCTACATGATCGGCTTCGCCCCCGGCTTCGCCTATCTCGGCGGCCTGGATCCCCGCATCCATGCGAGCCGGCGCACCGATCCCCGACCCAAGACCCCGGCGGGCAGTGTATCCATCGGCGGGAACCAGACCGGCGTCTCGCCACCCCTGGAGTTGCCTAGCGGCTGGCAACTCATCGGCCGCACGCCCGCACGCTCCTACGATCCGGCGCGTGCCGAGCCGTTCCTGTTCACGGCCGGAGATCTGATCCGGTTCGACCCCATCGGCCGCGCCGAGTTCGATTCTCTCAGCGAGGCCGCCCGTGCCGGTGAGACCGTGGCCACCTTGGAGCGAATCGATGGCTGAAGGCCTGCGCGTCGTTGCCCCTGGTGTCGCCTCGACCCTGCAGGATGCCGGTCGGCAGGGCTACCTGCGCTACGGTATCTCCGGGTCCGGGGCGATGGATCCCGATCTGCTGGCCCTGGCCAACGCCCTTGTCGGCAATCCGCTCGACACGGCCGTGATCGAGATGGCGATGGTCGGCCCCACCCTCGTATGCGAGGCGGAATCCTGCCGCATCGCCCTCGCCGGGGCGCCCTTCGGGATGATCCTGAATGGGCGCATACTCGACCTCTTCACCGCCTACGACCTACGGCGGGGGGATCGGCTCATCCTGGGCGCCCCACGGCAGGGCTTACGGGCCTGCCTCGCGGTCGCCGGGGGCTTCGCCGTGGCGCCGATGCTCGCCAGCGTCTCGACGCATAGCCGTACTCGCCTAGGCGGCCTGGACGGCAATCCTCTCGCTGCGGGCGACCTGCTACCCCTCGGCGCGCCCAAGTCCAGCGACCGACCGCTGACCCTGCCGCCGCTCCACCGGCCACGTCTAGGCGGTCCGATCCGGGTTGTTC
The DNA here is from genome assembly GCF_979253755.1 of Methylobacterium sp. AC315. NCBI lineage: Bacteria > Pseudomonadati > Pseudomonadota > Alphaproteobacteria > Hyphomicrobiales > Methylobacteriaceae > Methylobacterium > Methylobacterium sp. AC315. The sequence continues at coordinate 16,635 of NZ_CEEDEA010000024.1, read as the reverse complement.
TCGGGCCGCAGGCCGACAGCTTCACCGAAGAGGGTCTGCGAACCTTCCTCTCCGCGCCCTACACGCTCACCGCGCGGGCGGACCGGATGGGCTGCCACCTCGACGGGCCGCCGATCGCCCATGCAGATGGCTTCAACATAGTCTCAGACGGGATCGTGAACGGCTCGATCCAGGTGCCCGGACACGGACGTCCCCTCATCCTGCTCGCCGACCGCCACACCACCGGAGGGTATCCAAAGATCGCCACGGTGATCTCGGCCGATCTCGGTCGCCTGTCGCAGGTGCGGCCGGGCGAAACGATTGTGTTCGAAGCCGTCACCGTCGAGGAGGCCCAGTCCCTCGCCCGCGGGGCGAGACGTACCCTCGCAGCGCGACGGGCGGCCCTCGTACCGGCCGGCGGCGCAGAGCTCGACAGCGCCTTCCTGCTGTCCTGCAACCTCATCGGTGGCGTCATCTCGGCGAGCGCTCTCGAACCGGCCGCCTGAGGGCGCGACGGTCCCGTCCATACACGACGAAAAGGCTTATCGATGCTCACGCCATTCCACCTCGCCTACCACGTCACCGACCTCGACGCGGCGCGCCGCTTCTACGGCGGTGTGCTCGGTTGCCGGGAGGGGCGCAGCACGGAGACCTGGGTGGATTTCGAATTCTTCGGCCATCAGATCTCGCTGCATCTGGGTGAGCCCTTCGCGACGACCCGGACCGGAAAGGTCGGTACCCACATGGTGATGATGCCCCATCTCGGCGTGGTGCTGCCGCTCGACGCCTGGGAGGCACTGGCCGCCCGCATTGAGGCGGAGGGCGTTGCTTTTGACATCCCGCCGGTAATCCGTTTCGCGGGGGAGCCCGGCGAGCAGCGCACGATGTTCTTCTTCGACCCAAGCGGTAACCCCATCGAAATCAAGGGTTTTAGGGATCTCAAGAGCGTCTTCGAACACTGACTTACATTCGCAGTTAGCCCTCACGCGCCTGAATGCCGGCTCGTTCGTTCCGTGGCGCGGTCGAGCAGGCGGAAGGCGGAGCATGATGGCGATTCGCTGTTGAATGTCCGCGCTCAAGCGAAGAAGAGAAGCGCCTGGATGGCTGAAATGGGCGCCAAGCCGAACGACCGGTTTTGCGGCTGGCAGCGGCCTGGCGCGACTTAGATTGGCCGAAATCGGACTGGCTGGTTTCGACTTCACCATGTCCTTAAGCGGACGTCGCAACAGCCTCGCTTCCCGTATCCAAAGAACACGTTTTGCCGACCTTTGAATAGCCGACATGGTTACCCGACAGGATTTCAATCGCGTTGATTAGTCTATCATATACGGCCTACGACCATCGGGAAAACGATCGTTTTCGGGGCATTAGGGCGTACCCACTTGAACGATCTGTTGGGGTGGTTCTCCGCCAGGCCGCTTCCAAGTAGCCGCGAATCGAAGCGGACGTCGCGGTTTGGCCCGCTCACGACCCCTTGCAGACCCACGGAACGTCCGCTTGTAGCTTGCTCGGGGTGGCAGGAATCTACTGCCGGAACGGGCAGTCATGCGGCTGCAGCCGAGCCCTGCAAGAAGTGAGTTATTCACGAACAAACTTCACCTGCCGTCATGAACTGAGCCGCATACTCCTCCTCGATCGAGGATGGTTAAAGATGTTCAAGCGGCTCGCGGACCGCGTTTCATTGCGCCGCCAGATCAGTCTGCTCGCCGGCGCCATCGGCCTTGCTATTGTCGGCGTGACCACGATCGGGTCCGCGCTGCTGGCGCGCGGGCAGGCCACCGATATGGCGCAGAACACCCTCCTGCAGGTCGCCCGGTCGATGGCCGATCGACTTGATCAGGACATGGCCGAACGCCTGCGGGAAGTCCGCAACGTTGGTTCACTCGAACCGCTGCAGCCCCACTGGATGGCGAACACCGGCGGCCTGCGCATAGTGCTTGAGACGATGCAGAGGACGTTGCCGGACTACGCCTGGATCGGGTTTGCCGATCGCGACGGCCGGGTGCGTGCTGCAACAGGCGGCGTTCTTGATGGGGTAAGCGTCAGCCAGCGCCCCTGGTTCAGCAATGGTCTTCGGCAAGCGGCGGTGGAGGATGTGCACGCGGCAGCCCTGCTGGAATCCAAGCTTCCTCCCTACAGCGATGGAACGCCGTTTCGGTTCGTGGACTTGGCTGTCCCGGTCCGCGATGCCTCGGGACAGATCATCGGTGTCCTTGGGGCGCACCTCAGCTGGCGATGGGCAGACGTGGTCCGGCGCGAGGTCCTGTCGTCTCGCAGACCTGAGCTGAAGGAGGACGTAGTCGTCCTCGATCGCTCCGGCCGAGTTTTGCTCGGATCCGACGCTTTAGCGACCCCGTACACGGCCGCGGAACTCGCATCCGGGAATTTCAGCGTCCAGAGCGCTGAGGGCACTCGGCTTGCTGCGGTCGCTGCAACGCGCGGTCGAGGCGAATATCCGGGCCTGGGATGGACCGTCGTCGCGCTGCAGCCGATCGATACGGCGCTGGCCGGGGCTAACCGTCTGACCAGCCTTATCCTTCTCCTCGGGCTCTCCACGGCTATCCTCGGTGCTGTCGGTATCTGGTGGGTCGCGGCCCGGCTGACCCAGCCACTGACGCAGCTGACGGCGGCAGTCGACCGCATCGGCCGCGAGGCGAATGCGACGATGACGCGCCACCTGCACGGCTCTCCCGAGGTTCTGCACCTATCGACCTCTGTCAGATCGCTCTTGAGACGCATCGGCACGGTCGAGGCGGGTGCCCGCCTTATCGAAGTGGAGGCCTCACACGCGATCGAAGCCGCAGAGAATCGCCTCAAACGTCTCGGCGCCGATCTGCACGCCATGCAGGTTCTTGCCGACACCGACGCACTGACTGCTCTCCTCAACCGACGCGCGTTCCTGCCCTTAGCCAACGGCGCGATGAGCAACTTCAAGCGGTACCGGCGTTCGATCTGCATTCTGATGATCGACATCGATCACTTCAAGCGTGTCAACGACCTGTACGGGCATGCCGCGGGCGATGAGGTTATCCGCCAAGTTGGGCGCATCGTCAGCGAGGCTATCCGACCCACCGACAAGGTGGCGCGGTTCGGTGGCGAGGAGTTCGTGGTCCTGCTCTGCGAAATTGGTCTGGAAGGCGCGGCTATCTTCGCGGACCGCATCCGACAGACGGTGGCAAACACTGTATTTGAGCCTGGCGGTCAGTGTCTCAGAGCTACAATCAGCATCGGCATGGCCGAGGCTGAGTTCACCGATGGCGACGTCGATCACACGATCGAACGGGCAGACCGCGCACTCTATGCGGCCAAGTCCGGCGGCCGCAACTGCGTGCGATCGTTTGAGGCTTCAAAATCACCAGGTCTGAAAGCGGCAGCTTAGAGCGACCGCGGGATATCCCAGTCGCTTACGTGAGAGGCTACTGGGTCGAGATCTCCCGGATCGCCGAGCCCTTACTTTTACATTGAGAGCGACGAGGCCGCTGAAGCTGTCGTCACGGGGCACAGGGTCGTCATGCATGATCTGACCCAAAGGTGAACCACTCTCTATCCATGCAGCTTTAGTTAGCGATGATCAACGCACCTGGGCCATTAGGTCGCGGGCGATTAGGCCGCCCGAGGCTCCGCAAAGGGTGGCAAGCAGCAATTATGCTTTCGGCACTAGGAGAAATGCCGCTTTCAAACCCGGAAAATCGCTCTGATGCCGTTAATTTCCCTCCTTTGCGTGCTACGATCTAGTCGATCCAGCTATAAGACACGCTTTTTTGAGGCTGTAAGGCCGTATTCCTGCTACAAACAGAGTTTGGCAAGGGTTTTTCAGTTAGATGGATCAGGGGGATATGAGGCTCAGGTCGGGTGAAAGCGCCGCCCATACCTTTGCCGCACGAAGGCTTCCAGTCGCACTATGTCTGAAATTTTACACAAGGACCGTTCCGAGGAAGCGCGCCTGAGTGCACTTCAACAGTACGACCTGCTCGACACGCCGCCGAGCGAGAGCTTCGACCGCATCACGCGGATGGCTAGCCAGATCTTCAACCTGCCAATTTCAGCGGTGTCGCTGACGGATCGCGACCGGCAATGGTTCAAGTCGCGCATCGGCGTCGAGCATTCATCGATCCCGCGGGAACAGGCGCCGTGCGGACAGGTGGCTGAGACCACCGACGTTCTGGTGATCCCCGACTTCAAGAAAGATGCCTGCTACGCCGACAGCGTGCTCGGCCGCAGCGGCATCCGCTTCTATGCCGGCGCGCCGCTGGTGACCCGCGAAGGTTACGGGCTCGGCGCCCTATGCGTTTTAGGAACTGAGCCGCGCGCTGCCACTGAGGCCGAGGTCGCCGCCCTGAAAGATTTGGCCGCGATGGTCATGGCGCAGATCGAGTTGCAGCATGCCTTTGGCCGGATCGACCCGCTGAGCGGCCTGCCGAGCCGGAACCAGTTCCTTGATGACCTGTCCGATCTCGCGGCCGAGCGTCCGGACGAGGCTCGGCTTGCCGTGCTCATCGATCTCGCGCGTCCCGAACAGATCAATGCCTATGCCCGCGTCATGGGCCTGGGCCGCATCGACGATTTAATCAGGGACACCGCGCGCGGAATACACCGTGACATCGGTAGAGAGCTCAAGCTCTATCACACGGCGGCCACGCAATTCGCCTTCCTGGCGCCCCCGGGAGTCCGACAAGACGATTATGTCCGTCGGCTGACGGACGGACAGAGGGAGGCGCAGCAGCGCTCCATCACTGGAATGCTTATGACCAGCGCCATCGGTGTGACCGTCTTTGCGCCCGGATCGACCAGACCGCAAGACGTACTGCGAGCCCTCTACGGCGCGGTTCAGGAAGCCCGCATGTCGCCCGATCTAGTCGGCATCTATTCACTCGCGGCCGATCAAGCCTATCATCGCCGATACAGACTGCTGCAGGACTTCGGGTCGGCACTGCTTGCTGGTGATCAGTTGCGGCTCGTGTTCCAGCCGCGCATCGATCTGCCCACGGGACGATGTATCGGCGCGGAAGCGCTGCTGCGCTGGAACCACCCGGTCTTGGGCCCCGTGTCTCCCAGCGAGTTCGTCCCGGTCATCGAGCACTCACCACACGCCCAAGCCATGACGACCTTCGTTCTGGAAACAGCCCTCGCGCAGGCGCGTCGCTGGCGAGACGCCAAGCGTGAGATTGTGATTTCGGTCAACGTCTCGGCTGCCAACCTGCACGAAATGGATTTCGCCCATTCCGTCCAGGTCGCGCTTGAGCGGCTCGGTCTGGAACCGGAGCGACTAGAGTTGGAGGTGACTGAGAGCGCTATCATGCAGGATGCTATCAACGCGCGGCGCCAGTTGGACGAGCTTGCCGCCGCCGGGGTTCGCCTAGCGATCGATGATTTTGGCACCGGCTACAGCAGCCTCGCCTATCTTCAGGATCTGCCAGCCCACGTCGTGAAGATCGACCGAAGCTTCGTACTGAAACTAAGCGAAGGCCAGAAGGAGATGTCGCTCGTGCGCTCGATGATCGGCCTCTCGCATGATCTCGGCTACCGTGTGGTAGCGGAAGGCATCGAGACCGTTGAGGCGGCCGATCTGCTTTTGGCGATGCAATGCGACGAGGCCCAGGGCTACTTCTTTGCTCGTCCGCTGGAGGTCGATGAATTTCAGAGTTGGTTTGAAGACCACGAGTAAAATATCAAATCTTCGGGTAATATAAGTAATCGAAAATGGTCAAACAGAATGAGATATATTCGTAATGACGCTGTTTCTAAATGCAATATGTTAATTGCTAATCAGGTTGAATGGGGAATTATTTGGCCACCCTATAAATTTCGATGATAGCGATGGCGAAAACAGAATTTATTAAAAAATTTAATTATTTTCAGTTAATCTAACTTTTTTATACAACTAACTAGATTCAAATTATTTCTTGGTTCGGAGCGGACTTCACATCTATGTCTGATCCAATACATTCGATTTTTGGGAGTGAATGAGCAGGAAACCATCCTACCCGAACGCAGGCCGTGCTTTATTGATCTGCCACGAGCGGACCTTTTGAGGATCCGAGAAGGGCCGGAGGCAGCCCCAAGCTTCGGGTATCAAGTGTCGGGTTCGGGCCAATCGTCGCAAATTGCGGATCTGGAGCCGTACAGGCGCCTCTGCACTTACTCGGATTCTGTAGCGGAAAACGACCCGCGCCCGTCCAGAGCCAAATTTGGCGACCGTAGAAGCCGCCCGTCGATCCAGGAAACCCGCCGGTCCTGGGACCAGCGGGCTCTCACGATTCCAGGGGTAAGAACCGTGCGGTTCAAGCTGCCTTGCGAGCCTTCTCACGAGGCTCGGTGTGTGAGCCGGGCTGCCCCAGTCCGATCGCCTTGGCCAGCGCTGAACGCTGTTCGGCATAGCTGGGGGCGACCATCGGGTAGTCGGCTGGAAGACCGTAGCGCTCGCAGTAGGTCTGCGGGGTCAGCCCATTGGCGGTCAGGTGCCGCTTGAGCGTCTTGTATGTCTTTCCATCGACGAAGCTCGTCAGACCGTCCTGCTGAACCGACTTGCGGATCTGGGCGGGAGATGGTCGTGCAACTTCTGGCTGAGATTCGGCGGCACTGGCAGCTGAACCTGAAGCAATCGAAGCGATGGTGTCGTGCATGGCTCGGATCAGACCGGCCAACTCAGCGACCGGCACGGAATTGTTCGAGATGTACGCGGCGACAACCTCACCAGCCAATCGGACGGAATCAACCTGAGGTCCGGTATCTTCTAGTATCATCTTACTACTGCTCAGTTGGAAGCTTAGGTGCGTGCATGCACCACGGCCACGCAAATTAGATCAGCAGCGAAAGGCAGGATTCAAGCCCCGACTGCCGGGGATTCCAATATGGTTAACAGAAGCCCGCCGGTCGTGGGGCTAGCGGGTTGCTTCGTTGCGGACGAGTTTAATGCGCTCGTTGAAGAAGGAAGCGGAATCCCAGTCACGGTACCCGAGGATCGGCCCCGCTCGCACAATCAGCTGATATGATGATCCAAGCGTCCGATGAATCGCTCGCGATCCCATACCTCGACGCTGCGCCCATCAGCCATACCACGAGCCGTGGTCATCGCTTCACCGTCATCTTCGGAACGGATGATCTCCGCTCCATCGATCCGACCATCCCCACGTAACCAGTAAACTCGGTAGCAAGGGCGTCGCTTGGTTTCGTCCCGGACTTGCGATTGAGCAAACATGGGAAGGCTCCCAAAGGGCGAAGCGGCTGCCCCTCGCGCCGTAACCGATCTCCAATATCGGTCGTACGAGGATCCTGTGATGACCGAACAGTGATCCGCAACAACCTGTATTAGAACTCATGAGCTATCTCTGGCGTCAGTGTGAAACCGTCCGCCAGAAAGCCTGTCGAGGCTGGAATCGTAAGCCAACGCACAAGTGATACCGATCCTCATTGATTAGAACCCATGAGCCCAGGCGCGCAGTCCGATAAAGATGGTGCGCCAGGGTCGGTCGATGAGGGTGTTCCAGTCGCGGCAGCAATGGTCGAGGATGTCAGCGTAAAATTTGAAGACGCGGTTGCCGAGCCAGTTGTCGCGCATGAACTGCCAGAGGTTCTCCATGGGGTTCAGTCGGAGGAGCGAGCCGGCACGGGCAATAGGGTGATGTTGGCGGGCACGACGAGTTTCTTGGTTGTGCGCCAGCCCGCCTGATCGAGCAGCAGGACGGCGTGCGCACCGGGGCGACGACCTGGGCGATCTCTTCGAGATGCAAGGCCATCGCCTCGGTGATGCAGCGTGGCGTGACGAGGCCGTCCCCTTTGCCGAGGGCGGGGCAGATCGCACCGAAGATGTAGGCGGAGGCGGCGCGCTGGTCCTTCGGCGCCGCAGGTCGCGTGCCGCGCTTGGCCCAGCGGCGGGTGATCGTGTTCTTCTGGCCGACCCGAGCCTCGTCGGCGAACCAGATCTCTATCGGCTTGCCGCCGACGGCTTGCGCGATCTCCGTCCTGCGGGCGGGGAAGGCTTTCTAAAAACCGGGATGGCTTCCGGGTCCTGGGCGTGATGGCGCGGGCAGGCGGAGAGCTTGCGGTAGCCCCGGGCTCGCAGGACCCGGCTCAGCGAAGCGGACGAGCGAAAATCCCCCCAACCAAGTCGCAGACCGCCACGTGGTCGATAGCCGGGACGCGGACCTCGCGAGGCGCACAATGGGCCGCTAGCAGCCGCGGACTATCAAGGCGCGCCTGTTGCTGTAGCTTGACCTCTTACGAACGGGTTGCCGCAGCCGTCGCGGTAGGCGTTCGCTATTGAGGAGCGTCGGAGGCTCACTGAACGACCGGGATGGGCGCAAAGCGACCTTGCTAACGGGATTGCTGCGGGAGAGGTCCAGCGGTCGGTCGGCCACATGGCCCTCCGGGTTGCGGCCGGTTCCTAGTCCACGTGTTCGCGAGGCGCGCCTACAGCCTACGCATAATCGTTGAGGGACGACCATCCAACGAGGAATTGGCCTGCCGCCGTCGCATGGCTGAGCATCTATAAGATCGCATCCTAACCGATAGCTAGCCATCTATAAGGGTCCCGCGCGAGGGCTCGATTTGCCTTCGGCGCCCAGGCGAACTGGATGTCCAAGAAGCTCGATTATTTGCGCCAAGCCTACACCCATACCTTGCTGCTGGCCGGGCGACAGTGGCGGCGCGCAGCTAACGGCGTCGTAGAATCACATGGCCTCTCCGACGCGACCGCGCTCCCTCTCATTCTCATTGGCCGACTCGATGGCGAGCCGCGCCAGAACGCTGTGGCCGAGGCCGTCGGCATCGAAGGCGCATCGCTGGTGAGGTTGCTCGATCAGCTCTGCACGGCTGGACTGGTCGTGCGGAAGGAAGATCCGACGGATAGGCGCGCCAAGATGCTCAGCCTCACGCAGGCCGGGCAGCAGACCGTGGCGCAGATGGAAGCCGAACTCAACGAACTACGGGAGCAGGTGTTCTCCGACGTCGACACCGCTGATCTGGAAGCGAGCGTGAGGGTCTTCCAAGCGCTTCAGAAGTACATCCGTGAGTTCCCGAACGGCATGGCTCGCGAGGAGGCCGCAGAATGACGCTCCCTGGCTGGCGCGACTGGGCGTTCTCGATCAAGACCTTCGTGGCGGCGGTGCTGGCGATGTATCTCGCCATGTGGATCGACCTGCCTCGGCCCTACTGGGCGCTGGGCACCGTTTACATCACCAGCCAGGTGCTGGCCGGTGCGACTCGGGCCAAGGCCCTTTACCGGGTCCTGGGCACCCTGCTGGGCGCTGTCGTCAGCATCACCCTCGTGCCGAACCTCGTCAATGCGCCTGAGCTTCTGACGCTCGCTATCGCACTCTGGGTGTCGATCTGCCTGTACTTCTCGCTGCTCGACCGCACCCCCCGCAGCTATCTGATGATGCTCGGCGGCTACACGGCGGCCCTGATCGGCTTCCCGAGCGTGGGCGAACCGGGGACGATGTTCGACACCGCGGTGGCCCGCGCCGAGGAGATCACGCTCGGCATCCTGTGCGCCAGCCTCGTCAATACGATCGTATTGCCCCAGTCCGTGGCGCCGATGATATCCACGCGCCTGGATCTCTGGCTGCGCGACGCGCGCGGTTGGGTTGCCGACGTGCTCGGCCGTGCGCGTCAGACGGGAGACACTCAAGCCAAGCGGCTCAAGCTCGCCTCGGACGCCATCGCCTTCGACGCCCTGGCGACGCCGTTGCGCTACGACATGACCGGCGCCGAGCGCTCTGTCGCCGCCATGGCGACGCTGCGCCAGCACATGCTGATGTTTCTGCCGATCGTTTCGGCGGTCGCAGACCGAGTCGATGCCCTGGAGCAAGCCAAGGCGCTTCCGATCCGCGTGCGCGCCCTCCTCGACGATATGGCTGCGTGGCTCGCCTCTGGGGCGACCGACCCCGTCGCGGCTGACCGGCTGCGGATGGCAGCCGACGCGGTCGATCCGGTCCTTCACAAAAACTTCGCCTGGCCGGACCTGGTGCTCGCCAGCTTGGTGGCGCGCCTGCGCGACTTCATCGACCTGCGCCAGGATGCCAGGCTCCTGCAAAGGCACATCGTCGACGGGACGCCCGTTAGAAAGGAACTCGCCTTTCGCTATACCGCCGCCGCGCGCACGATCCGTCACCGTGACCATGGCATGGCGCTTCTGTCCGCGGTCGGCGTGTTCCTTGTCGTCCTGCTCACCTGCTCGATCTGGATCGCGACCGGTTGGCCGGATGGCTCCGGCGCGCCGATGATGGCGGCGGTCGGCTGCTGCTTCTTCGCCGCGCAGGACGACCCTGCACCGTCCATCCTTGGCTTCGCCAACTCGGCCGTGCTCGGCGCCGTCGTCGCCGCCATCTACCTGTTCGCGGTTCTGCCGCAGGCCACGAGCTTCGAGATGCTGGCCCTGGCGCTGGCGCCGGCGCTCATCCTGTGCGGAGTCTGCATGACGCAGCCGCGGACGGCGCCGATGGCGATGGGTGCTGCGGTCAACGGTTCGGCCGTGATCGCGCTCCAGAGCAGCTACACCGGCGACTTCGCTGCCTTCGCCAACTCTGCGCTCTCGATCATCGTCGGGATGTGGGTCGCCACGCTGGTGACACGCCTCGTCCGGTCGGTCGGGGCCGGGTGGTCGGCGCACCGCCTCCAGGCCGTGAACCGGCGCAGCCTCGCCCAGGCCGCCGAGCGTCACGGCGCGCAGAGCGGTCTGGAGCTCGCCGCCATCATGCTGGACCGCGTCGGACTGCTCGCTCCGCGTCTCGCAGCCTTACCGCCGGATGATGCGGAATGGACGGCCGATCTGCTCGCCGAGGTGCGGATCGGGGTGAACGTGGTCGAGCTGCGCCGCGACCGCCGGCAGCTCTCGACGGAAGCCAGGACCGCGGTCGAGCGGCTCCTTGGCGGCATGGCGCGGCACTTCGGCGGCCGCGCGGCTCTCCCGCCCACCGAACTCTTGGTGTCCCTCGATGCGGCGCTCGACGCGGTGGCGATTGAACCGGAGCGCCCGGCACATCGAGCGGCGCTCCTCGGGCTTGTCGGCATCCGCCGCGGGCTGTTTCCCGAGGCTCCTCCCTATCGGCCGAGTCTGGTGGCCCAAACCCAGGCGGCGCTTGCGGCATGACCGGCGAACTCGACATCTACGGCGTCTTCGTCCCGAGCCTCGGGGCCTGGATGATCCTCGCCTTCTTGATCAGCCTGCCCCTGCGCCGGATGCTCGCACTGACAGGCTTCTACCGGCTGGTCTGGCACCGGCCGCTGTTCGACCTCGCGCTCTACGTCGTCCTGCTGGGCTGTGTTGTCACGGTCGGGCAGCCCCTGATCTCCTGACAGTTCGTCGTTCGCCCCCGTCAGTTCCTCACGCCTTCTATTGATCGTTTGGTTCCCGCCATGACACGGTTTCTCGCTCTCTCGTTCCGGCTCGTCGTCACCCTGGCGATGGTCGCCGCCGCCGTCGTTGTCGGCCTGGCTTTGTGGGACTACTACATGGAGGCGCCCTGGACCCGGGATGGTCGCGTGCGCGCCGACGTGGTCGAGGTGGCGCCGGACGTCTCCGGCCTCGTCACCGAGGTGCTGGTCGAGGACAACCAGACCGTGAAGCGCGGTGACGTGCTGTTTAAGATCGACCCCGAGCGCTTCACCCTCGCCCTGCGGCAGGCCGATGCGATCGTCGAGGGCAAGAAAGCGACGGCGGAACAGGCGGCAGCCGACTACCAGCGCTACATCAAGTTGAGCGACGCCGCGGTCTCGCAGCAGAAGGTCGAGCTTGCACGAGCGACAGACCTCGCCGCGAAAGCTTCTTACGATCAGGCCATGGCCGACCGCGACCTCGCCCGTCTGAACCTCGAACGCTCGGCGGTGAAGGCTTCAGTCAACGGGCGCATCACCAACATGGAGCTGCGCCCGGGCAACTACGTCAACACCGGCCGGGGCGTTATGGCACTGGTCGACCGCGACACGCTCCGGGTCGAGGGCTACTTCGAGGAGACGAAGCTGCCGCGCATCCACGTCGGCGATAAGGCCAGCATCCGCCTGATGGGCGAGGATGGACTGTTGGACGGGCACGTCGAGAGCGTCGCCGGCGGCATCGAGGACCGTGAGCGTTCGGCCGGTGCGAACCTGCTGGCCAACGTCAACCCGACCTTCGCGTGGGTGCGGCTGGCACAGCGCATTCCCGTGCGGATCAAGCTGGACGGGGTGCCTGATCAGACGCGGCTGGTCTCGGGCCGAACAGCAACGGTCGCCGTCGATGCGGCGGGCGAAAACCACCGGCCCGCCCTCCTTGGATTTCTGCACAAGTTTACGCTCGTGGCCGATCGCTCCTCGAAGTGACCGAGGTGCAGCGTCAATCGATGTGAGTAGTCGAACCTCTCGATGCAGGTCGCACGCGCCTATCCGCCGAGATCCTGTGTGAATGCGCTGCCTTCGAGACGGGACGCCTCCACCAGGGCACCGCCTTCCCAGCTGCCGGAAGCCGCTGCACCGCGCTGAAGCTGACGGCGCCTCCTGATCGTCCCCCTTTGAAGTGGCTCTTCGCCAAGTTTGGTGGATTGGGTTGGTGGAAGGGATGCCGGAAGGTAGCTCCTGGCTGAACCGGGCGGGGATTCTCAGATCAGGGTATGACCCTTCTCTGTCACATACCCGGCTGTCGCTTTCTCCACGTCACGCGTGAGGAGAGCACTACCCTTCGCATTTCCGCTCAAGCGAAGCGCGATCATGCCCGTTGCCCACGCTGTCGTACGGTCAGCCGGTCGGTGCATAGTCGCTATCACCGGCGTCCCGCCGACCTGCCGACGAGCGGTCAGGAAGTGCGTCTGACCCTGACGATCCGACGTTTTTACTGCCACGACCCTGCTTGCGCCCGCCGAACCTTTGCCGAGCGTCTGCCGGGCCTCCTCGACCGCTACGCTCAGAGAACCTGCCGGCTGGTCGATGCTCAGGTTCGGACCGCGCTGGCGCTCGGTGCCACACCCGCCGCCCGGCTGCTGCCGCACCTGGCGATGCCCACCAGTGCCACGACGCTGCTGCGGGGTATCCGCCAATGTCCGCTGCCGACCGGATCCAAACCGATCATCGTCGGTGTCGACGACTGGGCTCTGCGCAAGGGCAGAACCTATGGCACCATCCTGGTCGACCTCGAACGCCGCCGTCCTATCGATCTGCTGCCGGATCGTTCGGCCTCGACGCTGGCGGCCCGGCTCCGGCGCGACCCACAGATCCAGGTCGTGGCACGGGACCGCTCGACCGAATATGCGCGTGGGACCGCCATGGGTGCGCCCGATGCCGTTCAGGTCGCAGACCGGTGGCATCTCCTGCTCAATACCCGACAGATGGTCGAGCGCTGGCTCGCCCGCGTCCATCCGCGTCTGAAGCTGTTGCCGGCCGTGGCCCCGTCATCGCCATCGATTCGGCGCGTCACGCCCTACCCGCGCGCACCGTCCGAGATGCTCGCGCGAGCTGCGGCCCGCGGTCGATGGGAAGCCGCCTATGACGACGTGCGTCGCCGCCATGCGGAAGGACACTCGCTTCGGCGCATCAATCGCGAGACGGGCTTGGCCCGGGCCACGGTGCGCAAGTACGCCTTCGCCGCGAGCTTTCCCCGGAACGGCATGCGCGAGCCGAAGCCGAGCATGCTCGATCCTTATCTCTGGCATCTGCATGGCCGCCTCAATGAGGGCTGCGAGAATGCGGAGCAGCTCTGGCGCGAACTTCAGGGGATCGGCTTTGCCGGCACCTCGAAGCAGGTGCATCGCTGGTTGTCCGAGCGGCGCGCAGGCTTGGCCGGAACGACTATCCGGTCGTCGCCAGCACCGACCGACACCCGAGTTCTGACCTCCACCGCATCACCCCTGGCCTCATCCAAGCAGCTGTCCTGGTATCTCCTGCGGGAGCCCGAAGACCTCGGCCCTGAGGCGGCTGCGGTCGTCTCGCGTGTCCTGCAGGATACCGAGGCGGCCAAGGTGGTCGATCTCGGCCGCCGGTTCTGCCGGATCGTCCGGAGCCACTGTGGCCAGCAGCCGTCAGGAAAATCAGATGTCCCGGCGTTCGATCAATGGCTGGGCGAAGCGCAAACCTGCGGTGTCCGGATCGTCGAGAGCTTCGCTGCTAGCCTCGGCCAGGATAGAGATGCTGTTCGGTCCGCACTGACACTGCCTTGGAGCAGTGGACAAGCCGAAGGCCAGATCACGCGTCTCAAGCTCTTGAAGCGCGCCATGTACGGCCGCGCCAACCTCGACCTCCTAAAACGACGGTTCCTCCTCGCAGCCTGATCCACCAAACTTGGCGAAGAGCCTTGAAGTGGTCCGCCCTGAAGTATGGCTTTTGAGCCGACTGGAGTTGACCCCGTTTGTGGTCCACGGCCTATGCAAGTTCTCGGGCTGTGACAGCTTGGTCGGCGAAGGCTCGGGGCGTCCAGCCGCCCAGGGCCGTGTGGGGTCGATCCTCGTTGTCGTGGCACCTCCTTTCCTCGATGCGCTCACGGGCATCGGCCAGCGACAGGAACCACGAGGCGTTCAGGCATTCCGCTCGGAGGCGGCCGTTGAACGACTCGATATAGGCGTTGTCGGTCGGCCTGCCCGGTCGGGAGAAGTCGATCTCGACCCCGTTCAGGTAGGCCCATTGGTCGAGCATGCGCCCGGCGAACTCTGGCCCGTTGTCGACCCGCAGGCTCTTGGGTCGGCCCCGCAGCCGGACCAAGGCGTCCAGAGCCTCGGTCACCTGGAAGGCGCGAAAGTTCGCTCTCGGTGTGAGTGAGAGCGCCTCTCGCGTGTGGCAATCGACGACGGTCAGGATCCGAAATGGACGCCCGTCGAAGATGCGGTCGGACATGAAGTCCGTCGCCCAGACCTCGTTGGGCCCACCGATCGCCGGTCGTCCCTGACGGTAGCGCCAGACTCGTTTGCGCTTGGGCAGCTTGGACCGAATCGAAAGTCCCTCGTCGCGGTAGATCCGGTAGGTGCGCTTATGGTTCACCTCCCAGCCCTCCCGTCGTAACAGGATGTGCAGCCGTCGGTAGCCGTAGCGCACCCGTGCAGCAGCCAACTCCTTCAATCGCATCGGCAGCGCGACCTGAGGGTCCGAGCGCTTCCTGTATCGCTGGGACGAGCGGCCGAAGCCGGTAGCCAGACAGGCCCGACGCTCGCTGTTCCCGTGGGCCACCTGCAGGTGGCCGGCGACCTCACGGCGAGCGGCAGGCCTCACCACTTTCGTTTGAGGACGTCCTGCAACATGGAGCGGTCCAGCGTCAGGTCGGCGACCAGCCGCTTGAGCTTGCTGTTCTCGTCCTCCAACTGCTTCAGCCGCCGGATCTCCGGCACGCCCATGCCGACGAACTGTTTCTCCCAGCGATAAAAGGTCGGCTCGGATACGCCCACCTTCCGGCAGACCTCGTCCACCGTCGCGCCGTTCTCCGCCTGCCGCAGGGCGAAGGCGATCTGTTCGTTCGTGAGGCGTTTGCGAGGCATGGCATCCACCCTCCTTCAGGATTCAGGATGCCCGAAGCACTTGCGCTCAGCGCGGACCAGTTTGGTGGGGCAGGATCATTCGAGAGCCCGGCCATCATCAGCCGACGCTCGGGCGCGGTGCGCAATGCCTATCGCGCTGGTCCTGATGGCGCTACGGCCTCCACTCGCGTCCAGGGCCTACCGCGCCCGGATGTAGGCCAGGCCGACGGTGAGTGCTGGGCGTCCCGGGAGAAGGCCAGGAAGGCGTTCGAGATTATGCAGAAGGGCGAGGGCCGCCTCGATGCGTCCGCCGGCCGTGCCGGTGTCGTGGGCGGCACGAAGGTCGAGGCGAACGGCAGCGTGAACGTCCTCGTTCAGAAGCCCGGGCCCGACACGAACGTCCGGACCTCTGCCTCCGGCAACCTGTTCAAGGACGTGGTGCTAAGCCGGGGGCGGACGATGGCCCCGGCAGAGCGGTCGTGAGGCGCTAGCCCCTCACCTGGCTAGCCGCGCCGGTAGCACTGTCGGGGTCGTGCTCGACGCATTTGACGCTGCAAACGAGGCTACGAAGCCAGCCATTGAGCGAACGTCGTCCGGCTGGCGTGGATCGTGGGCGACCACCTCCGCTTCGCGTTCCAGCCGGAGATTACAGGCCTTCGATGGTAGGCCGACATCAGGCGTGCAGGCGTCGTGGCGGGCGCAAGCTGCGTCCAGCGCGTCGATGGGTGGCAGCGGAGCGTTGTTGCCTGGGCCGCAGTAATTGCCGTGAATGAGAAGCTTGGGGCCACCATTGGCGGCAGGTTGCGCGAGAGACGGGGCGGCCCACGAAGCGATTAGAAGCATCGGGGCGGCGAGTCGGATGGCGGCGAGCGACATCATGGCGGAGACCCTCCAGCACCGGTGCCTCTCTTAGTCACGTCGGCGAGGACGGTGCGAAGAATGGTTAACCACCACCCACCAATCCGTGATGTGTTCCGGAACACTACCCTTGCGTGTGCTGCGCTCCAGCGAACCGAGTGATCCCAGAAAGCTTAGCCGCGCCTCTCGAAGGCTTGCTGCTTCGGCGTGGGTGAACCGGTTCTGCGTAATCAGCCCTCAAGCCTAGCTGCAGACTCGCGTTGAGGTAGCGCTGCAAATCGATATGCTACCGATATGTCAAACAGCGTTGAACATTGGTTCTTCCGCACTTTCGGTGCTGAGCGGTGGTTTGGACGTTGATTCGCATGTTGGCCCGAGGGCAGTGCGATGT